>JADJCA010000002.1:900000-1182516 GCA_016703425.1 Myxococcales bacterium | reverse complement strand
CCCCTTCAACGCCGAGCCGAAGACCGTGCCGGCGTTTCATCCGGCAGACCAACCGGTCATCGGTGTTCGCGCGCCGGCAGCGTGGAATCGCCTGCTCCCGGCCCGCTGGGACTCGCAGCACTACGCGGCCTTCGCGCTCCGGGGCTACCAGCACTGTCCGCCGGGCGATCTGCGCGGCGTGAGCTTGCCGCCGATGCTGGTCCACTGCGGCTTCAACTTCTACCCCGGCTATCCCTTCATCGCGAGCCTCGTCATGCGCGCAACGGGCGCGCCCGTCGACTACGCGCTCTTGGGCGTGTCGCTCTTCGCCAGCCTCATCTTCCTCTACCTCGCGACCTCGAAGGAGATTCGCGACGCGCTCGGCACGGGCACCGCGTACCTGACGCTCATCCTGCTCTCGACCTTCACGACGGGCTTCACGCTGGTCACGATGCAGACCGAGCCGCTGGTCTTGGCGGCGGAGCTCGGCGCCTACGTGCTCTACAAACGCGGCTGGCTCCTCACCGGCGCCCTCGTGGCCGGCAGCGCCGGCGCCATGCGCGTCAGCGGCGGCGCCATCGGGCTCGCTTACGCGATCATGCTCTTGGTCCACTACGCGCGGGCCAAAGGCTCCCTCAGCGGGCGCTTCGCGCGCCTCTTCGTCGGCGGCCTCTTCGCCGGTTGGGGCCAGCTAGCGCTCTTCGCGTATTTCTATGCAAAGTACAAAGATCCGCTCCTCTACGTGCACGCGCATCAGCAGGCCTACGCCCACGGCGTCTCGCTCCTCGACGCCGTCTGGCCCGACCGCGGGCGCATGATCTGGGCCATGGGCATCGGTCGCGATCGGCTCCACGAGGGCGTCTTCTTGCTGATGGGCCTCGTCTGGTTGGGCCTCGGCTTCCGTGAGGCCATGAAGCGCTTCGCGCTCACCGACCGCGTCTATTGGTTCTTCGTCCTAGCGCTCACGTTGGGCATCTCGGTCGTCGGCTCCGCGGGCCTCGCTTATGCCGGCATGAATCGCTACTGGTTCGTCATCGTGCCCTTGTTCTTCTCCATGGCGGTCGTCTTGAAGCGCCGGCCCGTGGCCCTCGCGGCTTGGGTCGCCTTCACGACGTGGCACTACTGGAACGTCGACCTCTGCGGCTACATGGGCCAGCACGCGCCGCACCTCTGCGGGTGGGTCTGATCGTGGACCTCCTCAGAGCCAGACGGCACGAGCGGCTCGGGCGGCTGGTGCTCATGGCGCTGCTCGCTTTCGTCGTCGTCGTGGCCATTTGGCTCCCGTGGAAGTCCATCTGGGGACCTGACAACCGCACCTACGCCGAAATGATCGACGGCGTTCGCCGCTACGGGTTGCCCTACACCCTGAACGGCGACTTCAGCCGCTACCCCGAGGTGAGCGCGCCGTTCAACGTCCCGAACGGCGCGCGCCTGTGGGGCCAATACCCGCCGCTCTTCCCCTACCTGGCGGCGCCGGCCGCGGCGCTTGGCGGCTTGATGTTCGTCTTCAAGTTCAACGTGCTCCTCATCGGCGCGGTTGCCATCGCGACGTTCGCGCTCGCGCGTCGTGTGGCGCGCGACGGCCTCGCCGCTGCCGCCGCCAGCGTCCTCGTCGTGTTGGGCGCGCCCCTTTGGATCGCGTCCTTCGAGACCTTGGCGCAGCCGCTCTTCGTCCTCGTGGTGACGCTCGCTTCGCTCGCGGCGGTTCGGTCCATCGAGACGCGCGTCTTCCGGCGCACGCTCGTCCGGGCCGCGCTGTGCGGCCTCGCCGGCGGTCTCGCCGTGGCTACGCACCTCCTTGGCTTCCCGATGATGCTGATGCTCATGGGCGGCCTCTTGATCGCCGACCTTCGGCCGGCGCCCCGAGCCCGCGCCGGCGCGCTCGGATTCCTCAGGGCGACCGCGCCCACGCAGCTCGGTTGGCTAAGGCTCGCCGCCGCGCTCGTGCCGTTCGCCGCCGTCCTGGCCTTGCTCGGTCTTCTGAACCGCATGCGCTTCGGCACCATGAACCCCCTTAGCTACGGGCCGTGCATCTGGCGCCTCTGCGAAGGGCTCATCGCCAAGGAGGGCTTTGGCGCCGGCGATCTCCTGACCTTCGCGCGCCCCGCGTTGCCGTGGTTCGGCGTCGTGGCGATCGGCGTCTTCTTCTCGCTCCGCAGCCCCCGCGCGTTGGCGCTCATCCTGGGGCTTGCGGCGCTCGCGCTCGCGCCGCCCTCGCTCATGAGCGAGCGCGTCCGTCAGATTCTCGAAATCAGCTACGGCTTCACCGTCGACCTCTCGGGCGTCGACATCGGCTACGTGCGCCCCCCCGACGGTTTCGGCAACGTGCAGTGGGGACGCACGCTCAAGTCCTTGCTTCAGCACTCGCCGGTGCTCGCCCTGGCGCTCGCCGGCGGCTTCTCGCGCGATGGCACCGCGGCTCGCCGTTTCATCGTGCTCCTCCCGGCGGTGGCGCTCTATGGATACCTCGGCCTCTTCGCGCGCTTCCCCGGCGGCGACAAGTTCGGCACGCCCTTCCTCTTTCTCCGCTACGCGCTGCCGGCGGTTCCGCTCTTGGCGGTCCTCGCCGTTCATAGCCTCCGCGAGCTGCCGTGGCGTCGCTCCGCGATCGCGCTTGGCGTCGTCGTCGCGGTGGGCACGGTCGTACTCTTCGCCTCGAGCCTCGACGATTCGCCGTTTTGGCGGCGCTACGTCGAGCTCCGCGTCACCTTGGCGTTCGCCGCCGTCGCTGTTCTATTGACGGTCGGGGCTCGCCTGCGCGGTGGTGCGCGGCTCGCCCGCGCTGCGACCTTCGCGAGCGCCATCGCCGCGGGTCTCAGCGTGGGCGTAACGTTGGGGGTCGACACGACCATTTTGGGGTTCATCACCCATGACGTCGACCGGCGCATTCGCCGCATCGGCGACCAGACGCCCGACCGCTTCGCCATCGTGGGCTGGGAGCCCGACCTCACCAACGTGCTCTCGCTGCGAGTGGGGCGTGACGTTCGTTACATCGACCTCGTCGAGGCCAACGGTTGGGAGAACTTCCGAAAGCTCATCGACGAGTGGAACGACGAACAGCGACCGATCTTTGCCGTGTTCCCGCGCGACGGCCGCTTCAAGTGGCCCTACGCGGCGTGGGATGTGCCGGCCGAGCTCGTCGACAAGCAAGAGGGCCTCTGGCGCATCGGGCCGCCGAGGCGGCGCTTCGACGGGCCCGTGCCGCCGTTGCCGGCACCGAATCCCTAAGCGCGCTTCAATCGGCGCGGCGAAAGACGGCGAGCAAGAGGTTGCCGAAGGGCTGGCGCCAACTGCGGTGCGGCACGACGCGCGAGAGGCCGCGGGCGATCTCGTAGGAGAGGCTCGCCAAAAACGGCGTCAAAAAGTGCGTCGTGGTCTTTAGCTCGAGGGAAAAATCGCTCCACACGGAGGGGCAAATGCTCGCGAGCTTCTTCTCGAAGTCGAAGAACGTGAAGCGCGTGATGTGTTGCTCCTCGTAGCTGACTTCGGAAAACCGATTGAGCATCAGCTCGAGCAGCGGCCAGGTGCTCGCGTAGTTGGGCGTCGTGAGCACGAGGCGCCCGCCGGGCTTGATCATGCGGCGGAAGTGATCGAACAACGTTTGGATCTCGTGCGCCGGCAAGTGCTCGATGACCTCGATGAGCGTCACGCAATCGAAGGGCTCGCCGATGTCGCCGAGCTCGAGGACCGAGGGGCGGTAGTGGAACGAGCGGAACGGGCTCCCGTGGTGCCGGTTGGCGTATTCGACTTGCTCGCTGAGGATGTCGACGCCGACCTGACGCTCGAAGCGGTACCGGGGGACCATCGACAGGAAGGAGCCGGCGAAACACCCGACGTCGAGGATGGCGCCGCCCTCTTCCGCGGGGAGGTAGTCGAGCACGCGCTCGAACTTCGAGACGTGCCACAGGCGACGAATCGGGTGACCGTCTCTGAGGATCCGGTCGTAATAGCCGTTCGGGATGCCCGTGTAGTCGAACCCGGGTGCCTTCGGCGCTTCGCGCGAGTCCGCCGCCATGGGGAGGGGGACTCTATCAGGGGATTGCCGGGGCGTCGCTCGTCAACGAGCAAGGGTTCGGAGGGCGAGGCCCACGGCGAGGGTTAGGGCGGGCTCGGGTTACGGCCACCCGAGTCCGCATGGAAAGCTCGCGCCCCTTCCGCGTCGGGCGCTATAAGCGGCGAGCCATGACGCGCTCAACCGAGCGAGAGCCGCGCCAGCCGGAGCCGCCGGTGGATGCCGGCCCGCGCGCCAACTTCAAGGTTCGCTGCGGCACGCAGGCGGCGGCCTTCGTGGCCACGGTGCTGCTCGCGGTGGTGCACACCTGGCCGATGGCGGCGCGTTGGCGCACGCACCTCGCCGGGGGCGCGCACGAAGATCCGTGGATGAACGTCTGGCACCTCGATTGGGTGCGCTCCGCCGTCCTCGCTGGGAAAAGTCCGTTCTTCGCCGACGGTCTCCATTGGCCGCTCGGCGCCGAGCTCTATTGGCACACGCTCTCGCCGGCGAAGAGCCTCTGGGGGCTCGTGCTCGTGCCGTGGGTCGGTGCGGCGGCGGCCTACAACCTTGTCATCTTTTCGACGTTCATCCTGACGGGCATGACCAGCTTCTGGCTCTTCGCCGACGTCTTGCGACGGCAAGGGGCTCGCCATACGGAGGCGGCCTTGGCGGCCTTCGTGGGCGCGTCGATCTTCAACTTCTCGCGCTACCACCTGTGCCACGCCGTCGCGCACATGAACCTGGCCTCGCTCGAAGGCCTGCCGCTCTACCTCTTCTTCTTCTTTCGCACCCTCGAGACGGGGCGGCGTCGCGACCTCGTCGGTGCCGCGCTCAGCGCCGGCTACGTGGCGCTCTGCGACTTCTACTACGTCTACTACCTGGCGCTCTTGTCGGTCTCGTGGGTCGCCCTTCGCGTCTGGCGCACGGGGCCGCTCGTCTCGCGCGACCTTCTCAAGCACGAAGAGGTGCGTCGGAGTCTTTGGATCGGTGCGCTGGCGGCCGTCGCGTGCCTGCCGGCCGTGTTGCCGCTGCTGATGCACCTTCGTCCGGCGGCGCTTCCGCTTCACCACGGCGACAGCGACTACCCGGCCGATCCCATCTTGCTCGTCATGCCTGACGGCCTCTCGCTCTGGCAGTCGGTCCTTCCGTCGGGCATCGCCCGGCCGCTCTCGAAGCTTCAGAACGGCATCCTCAACGAGCCCGAGGGCGGTCTCTTCTTGGGCGCCGGCGCCGTCTTCCTTTCCGTCGTCGCGATTCGCGCGCGTCTCGCCGACGTTGGCGTCTGGTGGCGCATCGCGGCCTGTTTCGCCGTGTTGTCGCTCGGCACGCACTTGCACGTCGGGGGAATTCACTTGCTCCCCGCGCAGCTCGCGCTCGTACCGCTCGTCGCTTTCGCGTTCTTGAGCAAGTCGCTCGCGGCGAAGCCCTACGCGAGGGATGTTCGCGTGGGCGTGGTGCTCGTGACCCTCATCGCCGTCGCCTTACCGATCACGGCTTGGGACGCGCCAGCCACCTTCACCGTGCCCTTGCCGTACCTCTTCTTCAAACACGTCGTGCCGCTTTTTGGCCGCGGTGGCATGCCCGTGCGCTTCCTGCTCCTTTCACAAGTCGCGCTCGCTGCGCTGGCGTCGCTTGGGGCGTTTCATCTGCTCCGCCGTCGTGCTGCCGCGGGGCGTCCGATCTTCGCCCTTGCGCTGGGCCTCGCCCTTTGGGTCAACGCCGAGACGAAGTCAGTCGCCTTGCCCATGGCCGTCGTTCCGCGCCTGCCTCCGATCTTCGATGTCATGCGCGACGAGCCGGGCGCTGTCGCCGTCTTCACGGATCACGTGCTCGGCCAGTGGGAGCAGCTCCACCATCGGCGGCCCGTGTCCATCGCGCGGCAGTCGCGGCTGCCGGTGCGCGAGAAGTCGTTCGTCGACGCCCCGTTGCATCGCGCCCTGGTGGACCTCGAAGGCGGCGAAGGTGCGTGGTCTTTGGATGAGCAGCGCGTCATGCGCGCGGCGCTTCACGACGGAAACTACCGGTATTTCGTGGGCCATCGCGCGGCCCTCGAGCTAGCCGCCGGCCGCCGGGGACAAGCGGCTGACGTCTTAGGCGCGCGCCGCCACGCGCTCTTGACGGCGCTCGGCGCCGAGCAGGTTCACGCTGACACGGATCGCACGGTCTACCGGTTTCGATGAAGGCGCGCGCGCCAACCGGTTCCGATACCGGCGGCCGCTGCCAGACAGTTCGAGGAACGGATTGCCGCAGCCCAGAGCGTGCGGCTCGCCCGCCTTTCGGCTACCTTTCCCCAATGGACGACGCGGCCGCGCGGCGGCGAGCACGGCAAGAGACTTGGCAAGGTCAGGTCTTCCGCGGCCCCGACGCGCTCGCGCGCCTCGAAGTCGACGCCGAGCGTGAGTGGGCGGCATTCACGCCGGTCGAGCGCCTCGCGCTCGTGTGGGAGCTAAGCGTGGCTCAGTACGGAGGATCCGATGGCGGCAGCGTGGAGTCCCGACTTCCTCGATCTGCTTACCGCCTTGAACGGCGCTGACGCGAAGTACTTGCTCGTTGGGGGCCACGCTGTTGGTCTCTTTGGTCGGCCAAGGGCCACGAAGGACTTCGACCTTTGGATCGAGGCATCGACCGAGAACGCCGCCAAGGTCATCGCGGCGCTCCGCGCGTTTGGGGCGCCTCTGGCCGACTTGACGGAGGCCGATCTGAGCCGGCCCGGCTTCGGCTACCGGATGGGGCAGCCTCCCTTTCGCATCGAGCTCTTGACCGAGATCAGTGGAGTTGGGTTCGCGGCGGCGTGGCCAAGGCGCGAAGTCCACGACCTTGGCGGCGTCGCGTGTCCTGTCATCGCCCGCGACGACCTCATCGCAAACAAGCTCGCGGCGGGCCGCCCGCAAGATCTGGCGGACGTCGCGTTCCTTCAGCGGCAGCGGTGATCCGCGACGGACGGGGCCGAAAGCGGATCTCCGCTCGCCAAGGGCTTACCTGGTGCTACATAGGCGCCAACTGAGGTTTCCCCATGCGATTCGCCGTCCTTGCCGCGCTCGTTGCCGTGTCCCCGTTTGCCGTCGGTTGCTCCGGCGATCCCAGCGTCGGCGACGATGAGACGAGCGAGGAGACGAGCGACGCCGAAGGCGCGCTCACGGCGAAACATCACTTCGCGCCTGTCTCGGCCGAGCTTGATTGGCGGCCCGGATGCGGCATTCGCATGCCCGACGGGCGCGCCTGCTACATGGGCCTCGAACTCACGTACACCAAGCAGTTCCCGGCGCTCAGCACCAGCGTCCGCACCACCGTGAACAACACGACGAAGGTCGTCACCGTCAAGGTCGACACCTGGACGAAATCTGTACAGTACACGCAGCCCGTGTTTGCACCGATCACCAAGCAGCTCGGTCACCCGAGCCGCCTCCAGATGGGCACGCGGTATCAGGCTCGCGTCGTCGACTTCCAAGGCAACGAGCTTTGGACCGGCGAGATCTACCCCGTTCCCGCGCCCTGACCCCGCGCCCTGGAGCGGCGCGCCGCTATCGTGTTGACGCGTAGTTCACCGTTGCCTTGGTCGTGCCTCCGGGCCCCGTGCAAGCGATCGTGTAGCTGAGCCTCGTGGGCGCGGCGTCGGGCCCACGATAAAGAGCGCCGTTGGGCGCCAGCGGAGGCAGGCTCGCATCGGACAACGACTTGCACGTCGTCGCGTTGGTGCTGGACCAAGTCCAAATAGCTCCCGTGCGCTTTGCGATGGCGCCGCTCTGCACGACGAAGTCGACGATCGGAGCGCCGGCGGTCGCGTTGGCCCCGCCGCTTCGGCCGAGGATGCGCCGTCCCGTCTGCTCAAGAAGGGCTCGCGTCTCCGGCAAAGCGCGCGCGCCGAGCCACATGGCGTCGCCCCCTTGGCCGGCGTTCCACATGAAATTCCCGATGACGAGCGTCATCGGATCGCTCGCAAACTCATCGAGGTGACGTTTCGCGAGCGCCGCCGACGCGGCGTCGGGACGTTCGGTCGGCGCCGCGAGTTGCCGGTCGAGGACGAGCTGCGCGCTGCCCGACATCCCCGTCTCCGCGCGGACGTTCGCTCGCGAGAACACCCTGGTGGTGGGAACGGTGAGGGCCATTCGGCGGTGCCCGCCGAAGCGCTTGTTGAAGTCCTCGATGCGGGCCTTCAGCCCGTTCCATAGCTGGCGATTCGAGTAGGCGACCTTCGGGTTGCGGCGGTCGCGGCTGCATTGCTCGAAGTCTTCGTAGCAGTCGTACCCATAGACGTCGGCGTTGACGGGCAGCTCGAGGGCATCGCGGATCATCGGATGCGCCTCGATCACGACGATGGCGAGCTTCTGCGTGCTGATGCCGCGGAGCTGGTCGATCCACGCTTCGAGTTTAGGGCGCATCTCGGCGACGACCTCGGGACGCGGCCCGTTCTCCTTGCAGTCTGCCAGGGCGCCGCCCGTGTGGCCTGCGCTCGCGCAGACGCCCATCTGACGGAGCCACATCGGTTCGTCGAAGGCGAGGTAGGGGATGGCGCCGGCCTCAAGCTTCGGGCCAAGGCGCGCTTTGAGCGCGGCCAGGTTCTTGGCGATCGCCGTGGGCGTTCTGCTCGCACCGTCGGCGTTCATGAATACGTCGTTGACGAACACCATCCCAGCGACCTTTGGCCCGAGCGCTTCGATGACGCTCGCTTGGCGGGACGGTTTCGATGCCTCGAAGAAGAACGCGACGGCGTTTGCGTGCCCTTCGATCTCTCGGACGTGTTCCGCGTTCGCGCTCACGCCGGGGAGCGCTAGCAGGTGACCGAAGTGAGCCGCGCCGCCCTTCGTCTTGCTCTGCGCAATGCCGAGCTTCTTGACGTCCGAGTACGGCGAGCTCGTTTGGGCATGAGCCTCCCGCGCGAGTGGACCGGCCAGCGCGGCTACGAAAGCGGCGGCGCCGAGGGCATGTGCAAAGGCGGCTCGAGCGATCTTCATCAGGAGGTTCTCCGAGCCGCAGGCCATCGCGCGGCTTCGGTCTTGAGAGTAGAGGCACCCGTCGTGCCCGCGTCCTTACGCCGCAACCCTTCGGATCAGCGTCGCGCCGTTGCGCCGCCGTTGCCGCATACGGCACTTCGTCGCGCCGTGTTCGCCGCCTGCGCGGTTTGGCGTTCTCGCAAAACGAGCCCCCGCCACGGCACGGCTGCGCAAGTTGGACCGCCCATGTTCAATCTGCCGATGGCTTCGCGGCTCGCGCGTGCCGCGAAGGAAAGAGCTCGCCGAGGCTCTTCTGCCAAGGGGCGCTCGCGAAGCGTTCTGGGAAACACCGCGCGCAGAGCTCGAGCATGATCGCCGCCGCCGTCGACGCGCCCGGCGATGCACCGAGCAGCGCGGCCAAAGAGCCGTCGGCGCTCGTGACGACCTCGGTGCCGAATTTTAGCTCGCCGCCGCCGCGGCCGTCGGCCTTGATGATCTGAACGCGAAGGCCAGCGACCTGCACCTCCCAGTCGTCGGGCGCTGCAGTCGGGTAGTAGCGTTGCAGGAGCGCGACGCGTTCATCGACGGAGAGCATCGCCTGGCCGATGAGGTACCGCGTGAGGTCGTGGTTCTCGAGGCCCGCGCTCATGACGGCCCCGGCGTTGTGGACGCCGATGGACTTGAGCAGATCGAGCCACGAACCTTCTTTGAGGAATTTCGTCGTGAAGCCCGCGTAGGGCCCAAAGAGCAGCTCGGGCTCGCCGTTGATCCATCGCGCGTCCAGGTGCGGGACGGACATCGGCGGCGTGCCTTCCGCGGCGCGGCCGTAGACCTTCGCGTGGTGGCGCGCGATGACGTCGCGATTCTTGCACCGTAGCCACTGCCCGCTGACGGGGAACGCGCCGTAACCCTTCGCCTCGG
This sequence comes from Myxococcales bacterium, assembly GCA_016703425.1. NCBI lineage: Bacteria > Pseudomonadati > Myxococcota > Myxococcia > Myxococcales > Myxococcales bacterium. The sequence continues at coordinate 1,172,691 of JADJCA010000002.1, read as the reverse complement.
GAATGCCGCTCTTCTCGAGCAGCGAGAGCGAGTAACCCCCGGCGCCGATGAAGACGAAGTTCGCGTGCACGGTGCGCCCTTCGCCGGTCGTGCGATCGCGAACCTCGAGGGCCCAATGCGCGCCGTCGCGGTAGAGCGCGGTGACCTCGTGCGACAGGTGCAGCGAGGTGCATGGGTGGGCGGCGAGCGTCGTCACCATGCTGCGCGCGAGTGCGCCGAAATTGACGTCGGTCCCGTGGGCCACGCGCGTGGCGGCGACCGGTGCCCCGCGCGTGCGGCCTTCCATCACGAGCGGCGCCCATTCGGCGATGCGCGCGGGAGCCTCCGACAGCTCCATGTCGGCGAAGGCTGCGTTGCCGCGAAGGCCCGCGTGGCGCGCCTTCAAGAAGGCGACGTCAGCGTCACCCCAGACGAAGCTGACGTGCGGAATCGACCGTAAGAACGACTCTGCCGGCGGAAGGGCGCCGGTGGCCACCAGCGAGCGCCATAGCTCGAGGCTCGTCTCGTATTGCGAGGCGATCTGAAGCGCCTTCGTGCAGTCGATTGAGCCGTCGCCCTTGCGCGGCGTGTAATTGAGCTCGCAATAGCCAGCGTGGCCCGTGCCGGCGTTGTTCCAGGCGTCGGAGCTCTCGGCAGCGGCGCCACTCTGTCGCTCGAAGATGGCGATGCCCGCCGTGGGCTCGACCTTACGAAGGAGCGTTCCCAACGTGGCGCTCATGATGCCGGCGCCAATGAGCGCGAAGTCGACCGTGTCCGCGTCGTTCATGGGACTCGAAGCGTAAGACGTAGCGATGCGCGCGCGACTGGCTAAGTGAGGGGGCCGCGTCGGGGCGCCCGGCCTTTTTTAGCACCCGACCGATGCTCAACGCTTCGCGGGCGGGACAGAGACCGCGGTTGCCCGTCGGAGCGGCACGTCGATGTCGAATACCGTTGGACCTCGCTCACACTCCCACGTGGTGACGTTCGCGAAAGTCGTGGCGCCGATGGGCCATGCGCCCCCTGAGTCGTGAATGTGGCCGAACAAGTGGAGCATCGGTCTGACCTCTAGCACCCTGGCGCGAAGGTCTTCGCACCCCAGCCGGTGCTTACCGCCGTAGCCACCGTCGCCGGGGCCGCCGCCATCGCCGATGCCGTGGGGTGGGCTGTGCGTGACGAGCACGTCGGTGTCGGTGGGGATGAGCGCCCACTTTTCGCGGAGCGAGGGCCCGCGCGGGAGGTTGAATGCCCAGTCGTTGAATTCGGGTTGCCACGGGCTTCCCCAGAACCTCAGGCCACCAAGAAGCACGCCCGAGTCTTGAAGGTAGACGACCGTCGGACCAAGGATCCGCTGCGCTTCGGCGGGGCTTTTCACGAACGCCCAGTCGTGGTTTCCGGCGACGACCACCTTCGTCGGATGAGGAAGGGACGCGAGCCAGCGCGCGGCGAGGTCTAGTTCGTCGACCTCGCCGCCACGGCACAAGTCCCCGGCGTGGATGAAGACGTCTCCGTCCGGCACGCGCAGCTCGTCATCGCACCTGCCGGCGGCCGAGCCGTGCGTCGAGAGAAGGGTCGAAGCGATAGGGCCCCGGGCGCGCTAGACTCAGCGAGTGTCCCCGCGAGACCGGTTCATGTTGTCCTCCGTCGGTGGAGCCGTCGGCCTCGCCGTGGGGCTTCTTTGGTATTTCGCGTGGGGTTGTCGTCACTGCGCCGTCGGGAACACGGTCGTTCAGGTCATCGCCTTTTCGCTCCTGATGGGCGTCGTCTTGGGCAACGTTTGGGGCAAAGACCACCTCCGCCGCCCGTAACGCGCGTCGGCACGCCTATCGAAACGCGGGGAGTCCACTCAAGGCGTATGCAAAGGTCGTGAGCTTCCCCTGTGCCTGCTGCGGTCACCGCACACTTCAAAACGGCTCGCCGAGCTGGGAGACATGCCCCGTCTGCTTCTGGCAAGACGTGCCCGGCGACGATTGGAAATCGAATCGCATGACGCTCGCGCAAGGGCAGCAGAACTACGCGCAGCTCGGCGCCTGCGCCGAGGCGTGGGTCAAGGCCTGTCGGCTCCCCGCGGCTTTCGAGGAGAGACCCGGCGACTGGAAGTCCATCAAGACGCGCCGCGAGGAGGCGCTGGCTCACCTGGAGGTCGTGCTCGACGACGCCTTCGGCGGTGTCCTCCGAGACGGTGGCGTCACGCTGCACCAGATGGACGTGCTCGACGGCTACGGTTCGCCCGCAGACCTGGCGATCGCGGCGAGCCGCGATCCGGAAGTCGCATGGCGAGAGGTCTCGGACTCGAAGCTGATGTCGTTCGGCATGTCGCTCGTCTTCCTCGACGCCAAGGGCTTCCGCTTCTACATCCCGGCGTACATGCGCCTCGTCGCGCGACACATCGAGTCTGCGACCTACTCGGGGCTTTGCGGCGTGTGGTTCGCACTGCGAGGCAGCGCCTACGATCGCGAACGTCACTACGCTCTTCTCTCGGCCGCGCAAAATCGCGCCATCGTGACGTTCTTGTCGATCATGCGCGAACTCGGCGATCCCGACGAATGCGGCGACGCGGACCAGTGTTTACGAGCGTATTGGGACGCCATTCCGTGAGGCGTGCAGGTAGCGGAATCGTGGGGCGGCGGAGTCCTCTCCCAAGCAGAGAGCTAGCGCAAGCACCTGGCGGTTCGACTCAGGCGAACAAGCGGAGATCCAAACGTTCTCTGCAACGGTTCGCAATCTGTCTCGCGCGCTGGGCACCAAAGCCAACGCATCGTCGCGCCTTCGCCACACGGTCGCCACATACGTGCCCGAGAAAGGGCTCCGACATGACTCGGGCCCGCTCATCCATGCGCCGCTGGCGGAAGATCAAAGGCTACGAGCTTCGCTCCATCGCCGGCCTAGCCGTCGGGCCCGTGACAGCATGGCACGAGCGCGCGAGGTGGCTCCTCATCGCCGGTGTCGACTTTAATCCAGGGCCCCAAGAAGCGCTCGTCCGGAAGGCACGCTGAACGTTGCGGCGCACCGGAACCGTCGACGGCCCCGTTACAGGTCACAGCGGATTGCACATCTCGTTCGACGGCGCCGACACACGGCCTACGCCTTCGCAAGACACGCGGTAACAGTACTGACCCGGCGCCGCGGCGACGGCGAAGTCTTCATGCTCCGTCACGAAGCCCGTCAGCGTGTAAGCGAGCGCGTACGCGGCCGCGTCCTTCTTGCGTTCGAGCTTGAGCGACTGACACTCGGACGCGAGGCGCCAGAAGACGCGAAGGCCCGGCGAGGCGCCGCCGTCACCGGCCGGGAGCGGCTCGACGCTCTGAATCGTGGGCGAGAGCGGCACGATATCTGTGCCTCGAAGGCCGATGACGTAGTTGCCCACCATCCAGATCTCATCCTCGCGCAGGACGGTCTTGAAGGCCGGCATCTGCGATCGGAACGGCTCCATCGCGCCGCCCTCGCTGGCGCGCCAAAAGAGGTACGCCGCCGAGAAGCCGCCCACCGTCAGCTTCTTCGCCGGCGGGTTCAGGTCCTTGAGCGGCGCCGTGGTCGGATCACCGCCTGCGCCGTGGCACTTCGCGCAATGGTCATCGAAGATCTTCTTCCCGCGGGCGACCACCTCGGGCGTGAGCGGGCAGGGGTTCACGCGCTCGTGGTATTCGGCCGGCAGTGGCACCGCGAGATCGCCGTGGCCTTCGTGGTTGAGCGGCGCGAGGCCTTCGCGCGCCGGGTTGCACGGAGGCTCGGACGCCGGACCCTCTGCCGCGACAGGTTTCGGCGCCGGCGTTTGGGCGTCTGTCACGACGCAACCGACGAGCGCGAGGAGCGCCGCGCCGGTGGCGAGTCCGAAAAAGCGCATCGCGTAGCCTAGCGCGCGAGCGAGCACCTGCACGCGCGCCGTGCGAGCGACGCATCGCATGGCAGTCCCGCCCCGACGCTCGAAGCGAAACTTTCGAGACGGAGCAGAACGGGCGCAACGACGCTGCGCGAAAATCGGCCGCGATGCGGGGCGCGTCGTCGGCTACCTTTCGCACCCATGACGGTGTCGGTGCGACGTGATCGTTCGCGCGTCTCGTTGACCCTTCCTGCGGCAGCGGCGCTTTCCACTCTTCTTGGGCTCTCGGCTTGTTCGCGCGAGTCGTCGCCCGCGGGGGCTTCCGCGTCGCCGTCATCGGCCGCGTCTGCGGTCCCGTCGAACGCAGCACCGATCTTGGCTCGTGGGGCCGCGTCAGGGGCCGGGCCCGCGGCGTCAACCAACGCGCCCGTTGCCGATCTCTCCGAGCTGCTGCTCCCGATCGCGAGCAGCTACGAGCTCCCCGCGATGGCCGTGGCCGTCTACAAGAACGAGACGCTCCTCGGCTCCGGCGTCACGGGCGTTCGCAAGCTCGGCGACGCGACGCAGGCCTCGCTCGCCGATCCATGGGTCCTTGGCGCCTGCTCGAAGGCGATGACAGCCACGCTCGCCGCGATGCTCGTCGACGAAGGCAAGCTCGACTGGCAAACGCCCCTCGACAAGCTCCTGCCGGAGGCCTCGATCCATCCCACGCGCGCGAAGATCACGCTCGAGATGCTCCTGCAGCATCACAGCGGCATGGAGCGCGATCCCGACGCAGCGTCGCTCGAGAAAGTGGCGGCCTCCAAGGACCCTTCGCGGGCCCGCAGGGCGCTCGTCCAAAAGCTCCTCGCGCTCCCGAGCCCGCAACCGAAAGGCACGTACGCCTACTCGAACGTCGCCTACCTCGCCCTTGGTGTCGCCCTCGAGGTCGCGAGCGGCAAGACTTTCGAAGCACTCGCGCTTGAGCGGCTCTTTGTCCCTCTCGGCATGTCGTCGTGTGGCTTTGGGCCGCCGGCGCTCGTGGCGCCACCGACGCCGGCAACGGCGCGGCCCTTCGGTCACGCCATCAAGGATGGGCGCCTCGAAGCCGCGAGGCCCGGCGCCGAAGCGCGCATCGCGCCGGCCATGGCGCCTACAAGCTCGGTTCATTGCAGCCTTGCCGACTGGGCGAAGTTCCTTCGTGGGCACCTGCCCATCCCCGAAGGCCAACGCACGCTCGCTTCGCGCCCCTCGCTTGACCGCCTTCACACACCGGCCTTCGACCGGAAGACCACCTCGGGCTTTTCCTTCGAGCCCGGCGAGTGGGCGGGGCCCGTCACGCTCCACCAGTTCGGCACCAGCGGCACCTTCTTTGCGAGCACATGGCTCGCGCCCACCAAGGGCCTCATTTTCGTGCTTGCGGTGAACGCCGACACGCCCACGATCCGCGACGCGGCCGAGAAGGTTGAGAACGTCCTCTTCAAGCGCTTCGCCAAGTAGGCCGAGCGCAAGCCGAGCGCATAGGGGCACCCGGTTGGGCCGCGCCTTGCCCCGCCCGAATCCACCGCGCCGACGAAGGCAGCGCGTGGCCCATGGTCGAGGTCGACCTCGTGCTCGACGGCTTCCCCATCGCGCCCGTCGAAGACTGGGTGCCGGCGGCCGCCGCGTCCCCGCAAGAAGAAGCGCCGCGGTCCGAGGCTGCGCTCTAGCGAGCGAGCGCAGCGCTTCCTGGGTGCATCGCCCGGGGCCTTTGATATGTTGCCGCGCGCGGCGCGACCGCGGTCCGGTACGGGCCGCTCGTCCCGCGGAGGAGTCCATGATCATCGGCCGTAGTCCGCTTCGCATTTCGCTCGGAGGAGGAGGCACCGATCTCCCGTCCTACTACCGAGACCACGGCGGGTTCGTCATCTCTGCGGCCATCACCCGCTACGTCTACGTGACGATGCACGAGACGCCGCTGACGGAGATGGTCATCCGCTACTCGCAGATCGAGCGCGTGAAGACCGTGGAGGAGATTCGCCACCCCATCGTCCGCGAGGCGCTGACCTTGACCGGCATCAAGGGGCCCAGCATCGAGATCACGAGCATGGCGGACATCCCCGCCGGAACGGGCCTCGGGTCTTCGGGCAGCTTCACCACGTGTCTGCTCAAGGTGCTGACGAACTTCCAGCGCGCCTTCATCCACCCGCGCGAGCTCGCCGAAATGGCCTGCCACATCGAGATCGACCGGCTCAAGGAGCCCGTCGGCAAGCAGGACCAATACATCGCGGCCTTCGGCGGCGTGACGGTCTTTGACTTCAACAAGGACAACAGCGTGTCGGCGCGCCCGGCCAAGCTGTCGGAAGAGACCATCGACCGCCTGCAGCACAACTTCGTCATGGTCTCGACGGGCTTCTACCGCTCCGCGTCGGAGGTCTTGAAAGAGCAAGACTCGAAGAGCAAGGCCCACGATCAGTCGATGATCGACAACCTCCACTACGTAAAGGAGCTCGGCCACAAGAGCCTCGAGGCCCTCGAGACGGGCAACCTCGAGCGCTACGCCGCGATCATGCACGAGCACTGGGAGCACAAGAAGAAGCGCTCCGCCGGCATGTCGAACAAGGAGATCGACCGCTGGTACGCCCTCGCGATGGAGAACGGCGCCCTCGGCGGCAAGCTCATCGGCGCCGGCGGCGGCGGCTTCCTGCTCTTCTACACCGAAGAGCGCGATCGCCTGCGCCGCGCCCTTCGACAAGAGAAGCTCATGGAGGTCAGCCTCGAGTTTGACTACGAAGGAACGAAGATCCTGCAGTAGGCGCGGAGGCCAGGGCATGCGAGCGCGGCGCCCGCGCTTCTGGCGTTCGCGTTCAGCCCTGTTCCGCGTAGGCGCGAATCTGCGCGAGCGTGATGGCGCGAAGGTCTTTCCCCTTCGCGCCGCGCGCGTGTGACCGGTACCAATCGACCGTCGCCGCGATGGTCGCGCGTGCGTCCCAACGCGGTACGAAGCCGAGCTCGGCGTTGGCCTTGTCGATGGCGAGGCGAAGCAGGTGCGCTTCGTGAACGGCGCCCGGCTCGGAGCGATCTTCCCAGCTGCCCTCGCCCCAGGCGGCGAGCAGCGCCTCGACGAGCTCTCTGACGGTGACGTTGCCGATCAAGCCGGGACCAAAGTTGTAAGCGGCGCAATAGCGCGTCGGCTCGGCTTTAAGGTGCGCGCCGAGCAGCAGGTAGCCGCCCAGTGGCTCCAGGACGTGTTGCCAGGGCCGCACCGAGGCGGGATTGCGAACGGGGACTGGACGACCTGCCGACAGCGCCGTCACGAGGTCCGGCACGAGCCGGTCTTCGGCCCAGTCGCCGCCGCCGATGACGTTGCCAGCGCGCGCCGAGGCGAGCGCCACGCCGTGCCTATCGAACGCCTCAGGATGAAAATACGAGCGCCTGTAGCTCGAGACCACCAGCTCGGCGGCGCCCTTGCTCATCGAGTAGGGATCGTGGCCGCCCATCGGATCTTCTTCCCGGTAGCCGTGGACCCACTCGCGGTTCTCGTAACACTTGTCGCTCGTGACCACGACCACGTGGGTGCGGAGCCGCGTCGTGCGGACCGCCTCGAGCACGTGCGCCGTGCCCATGATGTTCGTCGCGAGGGTGGCCGTCGGATCGGCGTAGCTCTTGCGAACGAGCGCCTGCGCGGCCAAGTGAAAGACGAAGTCGGGCTGAGACTTCTTGACGACCTCGGTGACGCGGCCGAGATCACGGATGTCGCCGAGCTCGTGCCGGCAGAGCTCCGCGACGCCGGCTTCTTCGAACAGCGAGGGCTTCGTGTCCGGCGGCAGCGAGAGGCCGGTGACCTCGGCGCCTAGATGCGCGAGCCACATCGTCAGCCACGAGCCCTTGAAGCCGGTGTGACCTGTCACGAGGACCTTGGCGCCGCGGTACGTGCGCTCGAGCAACGCCGCTGAAATGCCTGCGCGAAGCCCTCGGTTGGAAGCGTCTTCTTTTGAACTCACGATGCCATCCTCGCCTCGGCGCACGATACCAGGCGTCGCCGCGTGGAGCGGCGGCGAAAAACGGCGCCGTCGTGGCACAATGGCGCCGTGCCGCCGCGAACTTACTCTCCCGACGAAGTGCAGGCGATTCTCGCCCATGCGCTCGAACGCGGCCACGATGGCGCCGAGTCGCTGACGCACGAGGAGCTCCTCTCCGTGGCGCGCGAGCTGGGCATCGCCGACGCCGCCATCGAGGACGCGGCCCGCACCGTCGGCGACTCGCTCGTCGTCAAGCGCGAGGTCGAGGGGCGCCTCCGCGCGCGTCGCCGCAGCTTCGTGAGCCACCTCGTGCCCTACGTCTTGGTCAACACGATGCTCGTGCTCCTGAACCTACAGACGGGCGGGCCCTACTGGTTCTTCTGGCCCCTCTTCGGTTGGGGCATCGGTCTCGTCTTGCACGGCCGAAGCGCTTTCTTCCCGGATCAGCACGCCCTCGAAGCTCAGGTGCAAAGGAAGCTCGCGCGCGAACGCGAGCGCGAGGAGAAGCGACTCCGCCGCGAGCGCGGCAAGGGCAGCGTCGAAGATGCGGCAAAGGAGGTCGTCGCCGGTGCGCTCGGCCTCGTGGCGGACGCTCTCCAGGATTCGCGTCGTCCACGGTCGCGTCCACCGCGCGCCGAAGGTGAGTCGCGCTCGCGCGGTGATGGCCAGGGCCAGGGCCAGCGTGAGCGCGTCCGCGTGAAGACGCCGGAGCCAAAGGCGCGCCCCGTGTCGTTCGCCGACGCGGAGGACGAAGAGACCGCCACGCGCGACGAACGACGACGCACTCGGTAGCTAGACGATCAGTTGGCGCTCGCGGCGGCCTTGGCTCGAGCGAGCTGCGCCGCGTCGGCGATGAGCACCGTCGCGACGTAGTCCATGCGGCGCGTCGCGTTGCTCTTCAGCGCTTCGACGAGGAACGACGACGGCTGCGTCTGCGGGGCCGTCAACTCCGGAGGCGCACCCGGGAGCGGCGCGTCTGGCTTCGTCGCGCGAGCCGCGTAGACGGTTCGCAGAATGGACGAGAGGGGCGACTGCTCGAAGGCGCGTGAGGCCGCGACGAATCCGCTCGTGGCATTGGCCAGGTTGCCCTGTTGGAAGACAGACTCCAAGGGGAGCCTGGCGCCCGCGGCCTGAGCGGTGAGCAGCGGCCCTTCGAGTGAGCCGCCCGCCGCTGCCCCGCCGACCAGGCCTTCCGCCACGAAGGGAGCAGCAAGGCACGCCGGCGGCTCTGTCGCGTTCTGAATGTCCGCTTCGGAGCAGTTGGCGAGCGCGAGCACGCCGTAGGCGACCTCGGCTCTCGTGAGGCCGGTCACCCCTCCGAGCCGCAGTTGCTTGCCGAAGGCGGTGAGTTGGGCGGGGGAGGCCAAACGGGAAGGGATGCTCACGTCGTAGTTTGTTGGCGCTGCGCCGCCAGCGAGCGAGAGCCACCGCCCAAAGTTCGACCGGAGCGTAGTGTCGCTGGTCATCGAGGCGAGAGACCGAGCGCGCACCACGTGAAAGGCTTTGACGTCCTGCAGGTAGCTGCCCGTGTTACGCCCCGCGAGGTCTGCGTTCGTGATGGCCATTTGCAGATGGTGAAGCGGCAACGACGAGGCGAGCTCAGGACGGAAGGTAAGGAGCACGTCACCGGTGCGGATGAGGGTCTCCTGACCGGGCTGCGTCCCAATGAGGCGGGCCGCTTCTGCCGCGCTCGCCACGGCGACGATGCGGAGTCCGACGGACGGGGTGGCCGACGACGGGACCCAAGCCACCGTCAGACGGCCCGATTGAGTCGCCGACAGCGGCAAGAGCTCACGCTTGGGTACGCCGACGTAAAACGGGAGGTCGAGGACCGGCTTGGCGTCTTCCATCAGCGCGCCCTCGTCTTCCGCTTCTTCAGGCTCGGGCGCCGCCGAGCAGGCGGACATCGAAGCAAGGATTAGGACCGCAGCCACATTAAGAGAAGAGCGCATGCCCAAGGGGAAGCACCGCCCGTGCCAGCGCGGGACGAGCGGTACATCGAGGCCATTCCGGCCTGATCTGGCGTCGACGCCTTAGTCTCCCGCGCGCCGTCGCACCCGCCGCCCAGTCCGCGATCTCAGATCGAGCGGTGAACGCTTCCGTCAGTCCTTCGGCCCTTCGTTGTAGCCGCGCGGTCGGTACTTCGGGTCGACGCCCTTGTTGGTCTCGCCGTTGTCGAGCGTGTCGCGGACCAGGTAGGCGAGCCACGTGCCCGGGTACGCCTCGACCATCGGCTCGATCTCGGGCCGAATGGCCTCCGTGAGCAGCACCTTCTCGTCCCACATGCACTGCACCGCGAGCGAGATGAGGTTGACGTCGTTCGGTGCCAGCTCGAAGCCGCGCTTGTAGTGCGGCCAGGCTTCGGTAGCTCGGTGCAGTCTGCATAGAGTGTCGCCGAGGTAAACGTTGGCCATGGGCCAGCGCGGCGCCAGCTCGAGGGCGACCCGGTTGGAGGCCAGGCGTCCCTCGAGGTTGTGTCGTGCGCCCAGCATGACCGAGTAGTTGAGGTGAGCCTTCGCGCTGCGGGGCGCGGCCTTGCGGGTGCCGTTCCAGAAGGCGAGATCGTCCGAGTAGTCGTTGGCGTGGAGCCGCGCTGCAACGGCGTGGCCTCCCAGGAAGACCACCAAGAACGCGAGACCCACGCGCGGGAGCCCGTCGTGTTTCAGGCGCCGCATCAGCCAGGTGAGAAAGAGCCCGATGGCGATCGAGCTCCCGATGGCGGGGAAGTACCAGAACCGCTCGGCGCGGACCGTCGGCAAGACGACCGGGATGTTCGAGACCGGAAGGAAGGCGACGACGATCCAGACGAGCGAGAGAGCGAGGATGGGGCGCTCGTCGGGGAACCGTTCATCGAGCAGCCAGCCGCGGAGCATCGCCGTCCGCCGCCTCAGCACCGCCAGGACCGAGAGCACGGCGGCTAGGGCGAGCGGCAGCACCATGAGCGCCGCACCGAGGATGCTCTCGAGGAAGAGCGGCTTGGTCGGCGCGGGCTCTTGCGGCGCCGAATAGTCGCCGGAGAGCGGGTAGGGCACCAAGAGCTGCAAGAGACCTCGGAAGTAGACGCGCAAGGCGCCGGCGATGCGCAGCGGCGTGTCGACCTCGGCGAGGGGATTGTTGATGGGGTCTTTCGGCAAGACCGGCTGCGCGTACCAACGCAGGATGCCAGCGAAGGCTCGCGGCAAGAGCGGCTTTGCAGCGTTCGCCTCCGCGCTCAGGCTCGCTGGCAGCGTGACCGGGAAGAGGCGCCTCCGCGCTTCGACGTAAGCCACGAACGCGCCAGCGGCGGCGATGAGGGCCACGAGGCCGCGAAGCCACGCGCGCGGCTTGTCCGGGTGATCGTAACGAGCCGTGAGGAGGGCTGCGAGCGGCACCAAAGGCACGGCGCAGAGCGCGCTCTCCTTCGAATAGAGGCCGAAGGAGACGCTGGCAAAGACGGCCAGCGGCATCGCCCAGAGCGGCAACGACAGCGCCAAGATGGCCAAGAGCACGCCGAGCGCGCCGAGCACGTCGGCGATCCCGACGACGCCGCTCACCGCTTCCGTCAGCAGGGCGCAGGCCGTGAAGGTGGCGCCGCTCATCCAGGCCTTCAGTCGGTCCTTGGTCCATCGATAGACCACAACGACGAGGATGGCGCCGCAGAAGGCGTGGATGAGGACGTTGACGTGGTGATGAAGAAACGGATTTTGCCGCGCGCCGATGCCCCAGAGGGCGCGCCACACGAGGTTCGGAATGGGCCGGTAGGAGCCGATGCTGCGATCCGGCGGGAGGCCCCAAAAGTCGCGCCGGAAGGCGTCGAGCCACCCGAACTTCGGCATCGGGTCGGCGATGCTGCGTACGTACGGGTTGGCGAGCAGCGCCTCTTGTTCGTCGAAGATGAAGTTCGTTCGGATGGGGTTGCGCGTGAAGAGCGCCACCGCGAAGACGCCCAAGACGACGAACGCCATGAGCAAGTGAGGCGGCTCGGCGAAGAAGTCACGGAACCAACTGCGAAGGGTCACCACGAAGGCCTTCGCCTGCGTGTCCTCGAGCCGTGGCTTCTCGCGGCCCGGGCCCGCCTCGGTCTCCCAGTCGGACGCGTTCATGAAGGCTTCCGGTGAAGACGGCTCCGCGTGCGGGACCGGCGCGGCCTCTCCCACGGGAGCTGTCGCGATGGGCGCCGCGTCGGTCGCATCCGTGGCGGAACCGCTCTCGGCGGGCTCGCCTTGGCCGCCGTCGTTTTCGAGATTGCGGTCCGCCATCGTTCCGTTGAGGGCCCTTCGCCCTTGGCCGGGAGCTTAGTGCGAGGGCGCCTCGTTGCGCGAGGGCCGAATTGCGAGGGCCGCTTGCTCACCCGGCTGGCGAAGCAGGTGAAGCGCCGCGCCTCGGGCAGCGACTATGGATTGCGCATCAGGAGGAATCCGTTCTTGTCGGCCGCCGGTGGCATCGAGCTCTCATCGCCCACGACGAGCGGACCCGGGCTTGGCCCCGACAGCCAATCGGCGAAGCCCCCGAGTACGACGCTACCGTTCGGTCGCTCGACGAGCGCCGTGACGCTCCCGCGCACCGGCAATAGCGCTTGAAACGCACCCGTCGTGTCCACCTCGGCAAAGAAGCTGTGCCAGTCTTGACCCGAAAAGTGGCCCACGGTGAGGTCGAGCGGTTGGTGCTCGATCGTTCCAATCAAGAGGACGTGCCCGTCGGTTCTCACCCGGAAGTCGCCCAACAGGGGGAACTCCAAGAGCCCATGAACCTACGATCGTGCCCGATGCGTTCAGTCGGGTGAGGCCGCCGCCGCCTCCGACCCAAACGTCGCCGCCATTTCCCGTACGCATGAGTGTTCCCCCATCGGCGATGGGTGTCGTCCACAAGGTTGTGCCGTTCCCGCCGATGTTCATCACGGTCGGACCGGTTGATGACCCCAGCGTCAACACGAGGCCGGAATCCGTCAAGGCGAGCGTCGACAATCCGACGGGTTCGCCGAACGTCTTCATCCATGCAACCTGACCAGCTGCGTCGAGCTTGATAAGGACAGCGCCGACGCTGCTTGTTGGTGCCGGGAGCGTCTCGCCGTCGATCGTCGGCGGCACGTAGACGTCAATCACGGCGCTGAGGAAATACGAAGCCAAGAGGTAGAGGTTTCCCGCTGCGTCAGCGATCGCGGACTCAAGTCGAACGTCGTTGGTACTGAGCCCGAGGGCACGCCCGGAGACCAGCGCGCCGCTCCCGTCAAGTCGGCTGACGCGGAGTTGACCTTTGCTGCAAGGGATGTTCACACCGGGAGACACGAGCCCCGCGTTGCATGAGCCCACGAGGAACATGTCGGCGCTTGTCCCGGGATACCGACCCATTCGTGCGTAGGTCATCACGTCAATGTTGGTGTCCACCTGCCAGACGACGGAGCCCGCATCAGTCACACGAGCGATGTACCCCATCTGGCTGGGCTGCGCGGCCGACCGCGCAACGACACCGTCCTCAATGCCGACGACCTCGGCGATGTACGGGCCTGGCATCCAAAGGCTCCACTCCTTTGTCCAACACGCAGGCGCAGTGGCTTCGCAGTTTTCGTCGCCTCCGAGGGCGCAGTTCTCCGCGTGCGTCGGAAGTTGCTCGCCGGTGCAGTCGCTGGAGACGAAGCCCGACGCTGGGCAGGTGCGCACACCCGCATGGCACATGCCTACGCCGGCGGTTCCTGGCGGGCCGCGGTAGCAGCTGACCGAGCTTCCAGGTTCGCAGCATCCGTCGTCCGCGTCGTTGATCGCGCCGTCGCAGTCCGAGTCGATGGAGCTGTTACACGCTTGCAGGGTGGGCAGCACCGTGCCCTCGCATGGAGAAAACCCCGAGCCGTCGTCGCGGCAGCGCTGCTTCCCCGCTTTGCATGGGCCCACGTCAAGGGTGCCTGGCGGCCCGCCGTAACACTCCCGCGTCTCGCCAACCACGCACGCGGGCGTTGTCGTTGAGCCGTCGTCGCCGTCGTGTCCGCCGTCGGCTTTCGGCGGTGCTGCGTCTTCGGGGCGCCCCGGCGGTGCGGCGTCCCTTGCCGACGTATCCGCGTCGAACGTCTCGCCAACGCTGATCGGCGAAACGTGGCCACCGCACCCCACCAGCGAAGCACCGAGGATGAAGGACCTGACTGTTTGAGACCATCCCCCCACGATGCTCCAATGGTGGCACGAATTTTCGACGTGCGCTGACGCCAGTCGTCACCAAATCTGGCGAATGCGCTCGCGCCATCTTTTGGGGCCAAAGCTCCGCCCCTGCGCCAACTCACAAGCCGTTGCCGGTCGAAAGCGGGGCGCGCGCAGCAAACTCGGAAGGTCCGTGCGGGACCAGTCGTTGCTTGTCTCAACACATGGACAAGCCGCCGTGGATGCGCACCGTCGCCGACCGGGTCTTCCCGGAGCCCGCCTGCTCGACGTGTTGCCCCGCCCCCGCTTCTCCGGCGCCGAACGCCCCGACCCAGGGGCTCTCTCCGTGGAGCGGAGAAGTTAGGTCCTCGGCGGCCCAGCGCGCGGCCGAGGACATCGACCGTCAGCTCTCCGTATGGGAGCGGCTTCCGGGCCGCATTGGCAAGGGCGCAAGAGCCACGCCCCGTGCTGCCATGCCCGCGCGGCCTCGCATTGGCAGGCAGCGCCCGCTCGAGGCTCGAGCGGACCTCGCCCTGAAGCACAATCCGAACACCGACAAGCGTTGGATCACCGGCGAGATCGCGGTCCGTGACCGCGTCTTCGATGTGAGCGCGAACGACGTTTCCGTAAGTGGGGGCACCCTCCGCGTTGGCGAAGTCTCCCTCTACGATCGTTCGGGAGCGAAGGTGGGGCTAGGCAAAGAAGGCGCGCGCGACATGGTTGAAGTGATCCGCGCCACGAAAGCGTGGGCCCGCGAGCAAGGGTTCACGACGCTCGAGGCGAGTTGGGAGCGGGCCGGACCGGACCAAAGCGGAAGCTCAGCCAATCCCGGCAAGCAGGTGTTCAAGGTGTACAAGCTCACGCAACCCGACGAAGACTGATCGCTCATTCGAGGTCGACGGTCACGTTGTCGAGGTCGACGGCCACCGGCGGCGCGTCGCCGCTGAAACTGTGGAGGCCAATCGAAATCGAGACCCGCGGATTCGCGGCCATCGTCACCGGCGCGAAGGACCGCGAGCCCGTCTGGCCGTCGAGCGTGTAAGAGAGCGAGCCGCCCCGGCTGAAGTCGAGCGACACGTGAGCCCAGCGGCCATCAGGCAAAGGCGGGACATCGAAGTACTCGCGGGCTCCGGTGCTCTCGACCGAAAGATACGGGACTGCTTCCGAGATCGACAGCACGGTTCCCGTGTCTCCTGAGTCGGAACGAAACAGGATGAGCACCAGCCCCACGCCGAAGCTCCCCGCGTCCGTCGGTCGCGCGGTTACGTAGACATCCAGCTCCATGCGCGCCCGCGTGAAAACGCCAGACCAGGTCTGATCGATGACGTTTCGCACGTCGCCAGCGGCCGCCGCGCGGCGCGGGTGCACGGCGCGAAGGGCACGCGGAGGCGACGCGAAGTTAGCGGTCACGAGCTCGATCGAGCCGATGGTCGGGTGATGGTCGACGCTGGCCCAACCGCCGGCGAGGATGTCGCCTACGTCGAAGTCGGAGCAAAGCGTGTGGGCGATGCCACAGGGGCTCGGCCGGTGCGCGTCGCTGCCGGCAGAATCGATGGCGAGCGGCGCATCGGCGCCACCGTCGACAGGCGGCGCGTCGGCTTCCGCGTCGGCGCGGCTGTCGGCGTCGGCGCGACCGTCGGCGTCGGCGCGACCGTCGCGCGCATCTTGGGAGAGCTCGCCCAGCGAACGGAAGAACATGCACGACGCCAGCGTGCTCGCGAAGAGCACGAAGAAGAGCGGGCCTGACGTTCTTGAAGGCACAGCTAACCCTTCGCCGGCGTCAGCTCGTTGGTTCCGCGATCGCCCACGTGTCGCCCCACAGGTGAGCGCCCCCGTCGATGTACCAGACCTCGCCGGTGACGTAGGCGGCCGCATCGCTGGCGAGGAACGTCACGAGGTCGGCGACCTCATCGGGCGTGCCGAAGCGCTTCATGGGCGTTCGCTGGCGGCTCATCTCCACGAGCTCCGGCGGGTATTGGTCGGTGCCCGTCGACTTGATGATGCCGGGCGCGACGCAGTTGATGCGAAGGCCGCGGCTCGCCCACTCGATGGCCAAGGTCTTCGTCATGTTCTCGACGCCGGCGCGAGCGGCGCCCGTGTGGACCATGCCGGGAAAGCCGCGTGCGACGTTGGCGGTGATGTTGACGATGCTGCCCTTCTTCTTGGCGAACATGTGCTTCTTCGCCACCGTCTGCGTGACGAAGAACGTGCCGCTCAAGTTGTTGCGCACCACGGCCTCGAAGCCCTTGGCGGTGCAATCCTCGGCGTAGATCGGAAACTGCCCGCCGGCGTTGTTCACGAGGATGCTCGCGGGGCCGAGGGCCGCGCCGGCGGCGTCGACGAAGGACTCCACCTGGGTGATCTCGCGGATGTCGCAGGTTGCCGCGAAGACCGTGACCCCGGCTTCCTCGAGAGCCTTCTTGCCCGCTTCGAGGCGCTCCGGCTTGCGACCGCAAATGGCGACCTTCGCGCCCAAGGTCCCGAGCGACCGCGCGATGGCGAGCCCGATACCGCTGCCGCCGCCCGAGACGATGGCCACCTGATCCGCGAAGAGCCCGGGACGAAAAATCGACGACATCGAGGCTCACGGTAACGCAAGCGGGACCTTCTAGCGACGCCGCGCGTTCGATGCCGCGCGCCGTCGAGGTCACAGCGTCGAGGTCAGCGTCGAGGTCACAGCGTCGGCAAGCGGCCTTTGCCGAGGTCGATGACGGACCCCTCGTACCAGGGCCGCTCGCGAAGTCCGTAGACGAACAG
The DNA here is from genome assembly GCA_016703425.1 of Myxococcales bacterium. Taxonomy (NCBI): domain Bacteria; kingdom Pseudomonadati; phylum Myxococcota; class Myxococcia; order Myxococcales; species Myxococcales bacterium. Next base: position 1,156,054 of record JADJCA010000002.1, on the reverse strand, counting down.
GCCCACCACGGCGAGCACGCTGGCGGTCCAGAACGCAGCGAAGTGGAGCCCCGGCCGCGTCCCGACTTGAGCGAACCAGCCCCCGAGACCAGGATCGAGGATCGGCACGCGTCGCCCTGGGCTGAAGGTGTCGCCGGGATGAAGCTGGGCGCACACGCCCGCCGAGGAGGTGTCTTGGAAGGTGACTCCGCTCTCAGTCACCAAATCGAGTGCGCACTTCGTTCGAACGTTCTTGCCGCGCACGAGCCGCGCCCCCGTTACCTCGGCGACGGCGGGGCGAGCCAACGCAACCCGGACGTAGAAGCCGAGGTCGACCAGCATCAAACAGGCCAGGAGCGCCACGAGGCCGCGGGCGGCCTTCTTGGCGTCGGCGTGCCTGCGGCGAAACCGCTCCTCGAGCGGCTCCGAGGCGACCACCATCGGACCCCTCGTTGGCGGCCGCATCGTCGGCTCGGTGGCGCTCCGGTACGCGGTCCCCGCGGCGTCTACCGCGAGCTCGCCGACCACGAAGACCTCTTCGCCGGGCAAGAGCTCAGCGATGCGCGTGCGGCGCTTGTCACCGCTCGGCATCACGCGGTCGAGTTTGTCGAGGAGGAGCGTTCGCGTATCCGGCTCGACGCGCACGCGCGTGCCGCGCACGTCGTGCACGTAAAAGGGGTGCGGGAAGCTGAGACGACTCACCTCGTTCCAGCGGTGATACCAACCGTTCTTGGTCTCCTCCTCCGTTCCCGCCTGTTCGATCTCGACGCGAAGCGCCGCGCTCTCGCCGGGCGCGTACTCAACCTTGCCGTGCACCACCGCCCGAGGGCCCGGCACGAGCGACGCCCCGGGGAAGAACTGGGCAGCTGCTTCGGCCATCTCACGCTTGGCCCGCGCGGCGCGCCGCATGGCCGATGCGGCGGTCCAGAGCGGCAGCAGCAAGTGAACGACCACCACGATGCCGACCGTCACGGGGCCGTCCCAGAGGTTTGCGGACTCGGCTGAGAGTAGGTCGAGCATCGCCTGGCAGGACTACCAAAGTTCGCTGGACGGCGCAGTTCGATCGCTACGAGCGACCGAGCAACATCGAACGACGAACCACGATCGCCTCGCGTGCCAGCTCGTCGGCGCGCTCGTTCAATGGAATGCCGGCGTGTCCCTTCACGTAGACGAAGCGCACCTTGCGGAGCTCCTTGAGGGCGCTCTTCGCCTTCGCGATGAGCGCCTGATTCGCCTTCGCCTTCCACCCCATAGACAAGACGCCGATGGCGTACTTGCTGTCCGTGTGGATGACGACCTCGGGCGCGTCGAGCGGAACCGCTTCAGCGGCACGTAGGACCGCCGTCAACTCCGCGACGTTGTTGGTGCCTTCGCCGAGCCACTCGAAGCCTTCACGCGGCGCGCCGCCGTCGGGACCGATGACGATGAAGCCGGCGCCCGCGGGCCCCGGGTTGCCGGTGCACGCGCCGTCTGTATAGGCGATCCACGCGTCCTTAGGCGCCGCTGACGGCTCCGGCGCCGACGGCTTCTTCGTCTTTGGGGCCTTGGGCTTTTGCGTCGCGCCGTCGCCAGCTTTCTGGCCAGAGGTGGCGTCGTCTTTCGGCGCCGGAACTTCTGCCGGGCCGCAGGTCTCTTCCGGGAGCACGCCTTCGCCGATGATCGTCAGGTTCCGAACGCCGGCACGATACGCGCGCCCGTCGTTGGGCTTGTACCGAATCTCGACGCGGCCCTCCTCGTCGTGGAGCGAGCCGTCGGGATTCGCTCGTGCGAGAACCTTTTGGCCACGAAGGCGCGCTTCGATCCAGGGCATCGGCGGCGAGCGTACCCCAAGAGGCGTTTCCCGCTCTACGATGCCTTGTGCCCGAGCTTCCGGACGTCACCGTCTACGTCGAATGCCTCGCCGAGAGGGTCGTCGATCAGCCGATCGCAGCGGTGCGTCTCGCTAGCCCCTTCGTGCTTCGCACGGCGGTGCCGCCGGTGTCCGAGGTCGTCGGCAAGGTCGTCTGCCGGGTTCGCCGCATGGGCAAGCGCATCGTCTTCGCCCTCGAGGCGGAGCTCTTCCTCGTCGTCCATCTCATGGTCGCAGGACGTTTTCAGTGGCTCGAGCGCGAGGCCGGTGCGCCACCGGGAAAGATCCCCGGCAAGGTGGGCCTCTTCGCCATCGACTTTCCGGTGGGCACGCTCGTCCTCACCGAGGCCAGCACGAAGAAGCGCGCCTCACTCCACGTTGTCCGCGGAAAGGAGGCGCTCGCCACCTTCGATCGCGGCGGCCTCGAGCTCTTCGGCGCCACACTGGCGAGCTTTCGCGACGCCATGAGTCGCCAGAACCACACGCTCAAGCGCGCGCTCACCGATCCCACGATCTTGAGCGGCGTCGGCAACGCCTACTCCGACGAGATCCTCCACGAGGCCGGGCTCTCGCCGGTGCAACAAACGAAGAACCTGAGCAACGACGCGTGGGCGAGGCTCTTCGCCGCGACGACGCGGGTGCTCGCGATGTGGACCGACACGCTGCGCCGGGAGGTCGCAGCGTCGAAGCGCAAGTTCCCCGAGAAGGTCACGGCCTTCCGGGACGGCATGGCGGTGCACGGCAAGTACGGAGCGCCGTGCCCGCGCTGCGGCACGAAGGTGCAGCGCATTCGTTACGCCGACAACGAGACGAACTACTGCCCCACCTGCCAGACGGGCGGCAAGCTGCTCGCCGATCGGGGGCTCTCGCGGCTCCTCGGTAAAGACTGGCCGAAGACCCTCGAAGAGCTCGAGGAGCGGCGTCAGCCGGCCGCGTCAGCTGCCCCTGCAGCGGTGCCGGTGCCCGCCGGCCCGGCGGCGACGCCCGAGCGAGCGCGCCTTCGGAAAAAAACGTAAGCTCGCCCTCCCATGAGCTCGGCACGTCCTCGCCCCGTCGTTCTCTGCATTCTCGATGGCTTCGGCGAGCGCGCCGAACGTGACGACAACGCCGTACGCATGGCCAAGAGCCCGCGGATGGACGCGCTCTTCGCGGGCTATCCGCATGGCCTCATCGGCACGAGCGGCCCCGACGTAGGCCTGCCCGTCGGGCAGATGGGTAACAGCGAAGTGGGCCACATGAACTTTGGCGCGGGCCGCATCGCGATGATGGACATCTCGCGCATCGACGTCGCCGTGGCCGACGGGTCGCTCGGAAAAAACGCGGTCATCGCCCGCGTGATGGACGCCGCGAAGGGTGCGCGGCTTCACCTCTTCGGCCTCGTCTCCGACGGCGGAGTCCACAGCTCACTCGTGCACATGCTCGCGCTTCTCGAGGAAGCGAGGGCCCGCGGCATCGTATGTGTTGTGCACGCATTCCTCGACGGGCGCGACGTGATGCCGGGCACCGCGGTGACCTACCTCGCGGCGCTGGAAGAGAAGCTCGCGAGCATGCCTGGCAGTCGCATCGGCACCGTCTCGGGGCGCTACTACGCCATGGATCGCGACAACCGGTGGGAGCGCGTCGAACGGGCGTACCGCGCCATCGTTGAAGCCAAGGGGCCCCGCTTCGCCACCGCACGCGCCGGCGTCCTCGCGTCGTTTGATGCCCAAAAGACCGATGAGTTCGTCGAGCCCTTCGTGGTGGACGGCTACGGCGGCGTGAAGCCCGGCGACGCCGGCTTGCACACGAACTTTCGCCCCGATCGCGCGCGGGAGCTCTCCGCCGCGCTGGCGTCCCCCTCGTTCGCCGAGTTCGAGCGGGTCGGCAACATCCCTCCGCTGGCCATCTACGCGTGCATGACCACCTACGACACGCGCCTCGCGTTGCCCGTCGCGTTCCCAAAGGAGACGTATCCCGACATCTTCCCCGAGGTCCTCGCGGCGCACGGCATGACGCAGTTCCGCTGCGCCGAAACCGAGAAGTACGCCCACGTCACCTACTTCTTCAACGGCGGTCGCGAGGAGCCCTTTGCGGGCGAAGAGCGCAAGATGTTACCGTCGCCGAAAGACGTCGACACCTACGACAAAAAGCCCGAGATGAGCGCGCGCGCCGTGACCGAGGCGGTGGTCGCCGCCGTCGACTCGGGCCGCTTCGACTTCATCTTGGTCAACTTCGCGAACCCCGACATGGTCGGTCACACCGGCGACCTGGGCGCTGCCATCGAGGCCGTCGAGGCCGTCGACATCGGCGTGGGCGCGCTCGCCGACGCCGTTCGTGCGCGCGGCGGGGTCCTCTTTCTGACCGCCGACCACGGCAACTGCGAGCTCATGAAGGACCCGGCCACGGGCCAGCCGCACACGGCCCACACACTCAATCCCGTCCCGCTCCTCTACATGAACGACGCCGACACGAAGGCATCCGTCAGGGCCGGTGGTCGCATTTGCGACGTGGCCCCGACGATTCTCACCTTGATGGGCCTCCCGGTGCCGCCCTCGATGACGGGGCGCAATCTCCTGGAGCGACGCTGATCGCGGCCGCCACCATGCGGGTCGGACCCTACCGCATCGTTCGCCAGCTCGACCTCGGCGTCGCCACCGTCGTCGAGCTCGCCGAACACGACGCGTTGCCGCGCCTCGCGGTGATCAAGCGCCTGCGCGACGTCGTGCAGGCGGGCTCGGCCTTTTCGCGGGCCCTCGAGAACGAGGGAGTGACGCTCAGCGCGCTGCAGCATCCCGCCGTCGTCACCCTCTACGAGCTCGTGAAGACCGAGCAGTCGCTGGCGCTCGTGCTGGAGTACCTCGATGGAACGCGCCTCGACGCGCTCCTCTCGCGGGCCGGCGGCAAGGTCACGAGCGAGGTCGCCATCGCCGTCGGCGCCGTCCTCGCCGACGCGCTCGCTCACGTGCACGAGCGCGGCTTCGTGCATCGCGACGTCAAGCCGTCGAACGTCCTCGTGACCAAGAGCGGTCAACTCAAGCTCTTTGACTTTGGCGCATCGACGCCGGCGCTCCCGGAAGCCGGCGGGGCACGGCCGCGCGCCTCTCGGTCCGACGGCGAGCTCGCCTTTGGAACGCCGGCGTACCTGGCACCGGAGGAAATCCTCGGCGCCGAGGTCGACGGTCGCGCCGACGTTTTTTCCCTCGGCGTCGTGCTCTTCGAGCTCGCCAGCGGCGAGCGGCCCTTTGGCGCGCGCGCGAAGCTCGCCGTCGCGCCGCCGCTCGCGGACAAAGTCACCCACGTCGACGCTGGCCTCGCGGAGCAGGTGGCGCGTTGCCTGGCGCCGTCGGCCGCGGAGCGCCCGTCCGCGTCGGAGCTCGCGGCTTCGCTGCGCGCACGGAGCACGAGGGCGCCGGAGGTCGTTCTTGCCGCGTTTTTGTCGGAGCCACCGAAGGCGTTGCCGTCGGGGCCGTCGCCGTCCTCGTCGCGCACTGGGCCCGGGACGCGCCGCTATGTCGTCGCGGTCGTCGTCGCCGCGCTCCTCGTCTTGGTCTCCGCGGTCGGCCTCGCGGTTCGCGCCGCCGCTCGCCTTCGCACCGTCGACGGGCCGAAACGCGCGACGGTCGAGGTGGCGCGGCTCCGCGTCTTGGCGGAGCCGTGGGCCGAGGTTTGGGTCGACGGCAAACACGTGGAGACTACACCTTTCGCGCGGCCGCTTGAGCTCGCCGCGGGGCCGCACGCTCTCATCTTGCGCCATCCCGACGCGCCCGAGGTGCGTCGCGACCTCGTGCTCACGGGCGGCGCGGAGGAGACGGTCGACGTCGTGATGGCGTTGCCCGAGCCCACGTCCGGAGACGCAGCACCCGATTCAGCCGCCGTTCGAGAGGGAGGCGCAGGATGATGGGCCGAAGGAGCCGTGTCGCGGTTACCGCCGCGTGGGTCGCGGCGTCGGTCAACGCGACGCCGGCGGCGGCCTTCCCGCGCGTCGTGCAAGCCGGCGACTCGCTCGCGTCGATCGCGACGCGGGCGTACGGCGACGCCAAAGCTGAAGGCGTCGTCGCCGCAGCCAACGGTCTCGACGCCGAGGGTGGCGTGGCGCCGGTGCCCGGCATGCGCCTCGAAATCCCCGCGCCAACCTACCACCGCGTGGGCGCCGGCGAGACGTGGCCGGCCATCGCGAAGGTCGCGCTCGGCGCCGAGACGCGCTCCGACGTGCTCGCGCGCGCCAACGGCACCGTGCCCTGGATCGCGCCGGAGCGCGGGACCGAGGTGGTCATTCCCTACGTTCTCGCCGTGGTCGCCACCGATGCCGACCGACTCGACACGTTGGCCAAGCGCTTCTGGGGCGACGCCAATCGGGCCTGGGAGCTAGCCGCCTACAACGGCCGCAAGGACGAGCCCGTGAAACGCGGCGACGTGCTCCTCGTGCCGCTGCCGTCGCTGGTGCTCAGCGAGCGCGGCAAGGCCGACTACAAGGAGAGTCTGCGCGAAGCGGCCGCCTCGGGTGACGGTACCGTCTTGGAAGCGCAGCGTCGCCTTGACCTCGAAGCCGCGGAGATGCAGCCGCTCTTGCGCAGCGGTCGCTACGTCGAAGTCGTCGAGCGAGCCAACCGGGCCATTGGCTCGGGTCTCTTGGTCGACAAGAAGGAGGCCGCCTTCCAGCGCGCGTTGGTCGTCGCGTACGTCGCCTTGGCGGCTCCTGATGCGGCGGCGCGGGCCTGCGCCCGCTGGCGCGGCCTCGACAAAGACGCGCGCCTCGACGCGGCGCGGACGTCTCCCAAGGTTCGCGCCGCGTGCCTCGCCCGTTGAAGGTAGACTCGGGCCCTCATGGAGGGGCATGAAGGCGAAGCGAGCGGCGAGCGCCCCGATGGGCCCTTCGAGATCGTCGGCAAGCTCGGGGAGGGGGCTACCGGCGTCGTCTACGAGGCCCATCGTCGCGGCGAAGCCGACGGGCCCCGCTTCGCGCTCAAGGTCATCCATCGCGAGCTCTTGACCGACCCCCAGGTGCGCGGTCGCTTCGCCCGCGAGGCCGCCATTCTGCGGCGCCTCGACGGGCAACACCTTTGCCCCATCGTCGAGTTCGGCGAGATGCCCGATCCGGCAGGCAGCGGCCGAGCTTCACGGACCTCGAGCCCGCTCCTCTACTTGGCGCTGCCGAAGCTCGAAGGCGAGTCCCTTGACCGGCTTCTCGCGCGAGGTCCCTTGCCCATTGACCGCGCGCTACGCCTCGCCGTTCAAGTCTGCGCGGCCCTCGACGAGGCGCATCGCCACGGGGTCATTCATCGCGATCTGAAGCCCCACAACGTCATCGTGGCGCCCGATGATCACGTCACCGTCGTCGACTTCGGCATGGCGAAGATCATCACCGGCGCTGGCACCGGCACCACCGCCTTGACGCAACACAACATGGTCTTCGGGACCCCCGAATACATGGCGCCCGAGCAGGCGCGCGGCGACGACCTCGACCGTCGCTGCGACGTCTACGCCGCCGGAGTGATCCTCTACGAGATGTTGACCGGCGCCGTTCCTTTCGCCGGCGCAACGCCGCTCAACGTGCTCACGGCGGCGCTCACGCAGACGCCCAAGGCGCCACGCGAGCGCGCCCCCGAGCGCGCCATCACGCCGGCCCTTGAGACGGTCGTCCTCGCGGCCATGGCGAAGGAGGCTCGCGACCGCTACGAGAGCGCGGCAGCGCTCTCCGCCGCGTTGGTTCACGCCTCAGCCAATCCCAACGACGCCATCGGCGTGCGCCCCCTGTCGCTCACGCCGCTCGAAGGTCCCGCCGACGGTCACTCCATCACCATGGTCGGCGCGCCGCTGGCGTCGTCGGCACCGCCGCCGCTGCCGACGTCTTCGAAGGAAGGGCACACCCTCTGGGTCGTCCTCTGGATCATCGCGGCGCTCGTGGGCGTGGGCGGCGGCGTCTATCTCTCTTTGGCGACGCGCTGACCGTCAACGCGTCGCCCACGCGCTGGGGACCCGCATGGAGTGAGGCGGCCGCTGCGGCGTGAGCCGTCGCAGCTCCGCCGCCGACACGGGCTCGCTCCGATCCGTCAGGCCGAGCGCGTGAGCGAGGGCGCCGAGCACCTCCTCCGCGGCGACTCCCGCGTCGCGCAGCATCGCGATGCTGCTGCCGCGCGAGCGCTTTTCGAGCCGCTGACCCGAGGCGTCCGTCACCATGGGAAGATGCATGTATCGCGGCGCACGTTGGGCGAGACCCAGGGCTTCGGCCAGCCAAAGCTGGCGCGGCGTCGAGCTGAGGAGGTCGTCGCCGCGAATGACGTCGGTGATCTTCATCGCCACGTCGTCGACGAGCACGGCGAGCTGGTAGGCGAAGACACCGTCGCCGCGCATGAGCACGAAGTCTGAGATCTCGGCGAGGTCTTGCTCAACATGGCCGCGGAGCGCGTCGTCGAAGGCGATCGTGCGCCGCGGGACGCGAACACGAAGCGCCGGTGCGCGCTTCATGGGACGCGCCGGGTCGCGGTCTCGGCAGGTGCCCGGGTAGACGAGCTCCTCGCCGGCGTGTGGCGCTGAGGCGACGCGCGCGATCTCGGCGCGCGAGCAGTCGCAAGGATAGACGAGCCCCTTTTCGGTGAGCTCCGCGATGGCGGCTTCGTAGTGCGAGGAGCGGAGCGACTGAACGTAGGGCCCGTGAGGACCTCGTTCCGCTTCGCCCGCGCTCGCGGCGGGGCCCTCGTCCCAGTCGAGGCCGAGCCATTGGAGGTCTTGAAGAATGCGCAACGCTGCGCCCGGCACCACGCGCGGGGGATCGAGGTCTTCCATCCGCACGACGAAGCGGCCGCCTTGGCGCCGCGCCGCCGCAAACGACATGACCGCGCACAGCGCGCCGCCGAGGTGGAGATCGCCCGTCGGTGAAGGGGCGAACCGCGTCGCCACCTCGCTCATGCTTGGCACTGTCGCATCACCCGCGCCCCATCGCTCGCGAATGTGCAGCGACGCGGCGCCCGCCGCAAGATCGCGGGACGCAAGATCGTGGAACGGGACCGCCGCGTTGGGATACTCTCGCGCCCGCAGCAACCGCCGAACCAGTCCACCTCTACGCCCGGAGCTCGAACGTGAACATTAATCCCTACGCGCCGCCGCAGGCGCCCCCCGCGCCGATGCCGGCGCCCGGCGGTGCCGGTGGCCCTCCCCAGGATTGGGAGATCGGCGAGATCTTGCAGACCGCCTGGGAGCGCTTCAAGGGCGCTTGGGCACCGCTCGTCCTCTCGATCCTCGCCTTCGTCGGCGTCGTGCTCGTGCCATACATCATCGTCTTTATCGGCACCGCCGTCGGCGACACCGTGGGCGCCATCATCTCGGGCATCGGCGGCCTCATCACCCTGGGCGTCGTGCTCTTCTTGATGCCCGGCATGGTCAAGATCAACCTCGCCGTGGCGCGCGGTGAGGTCCCCACCGTCGGGGTTCTCTTCTCGGGCGGCAGCCTCGTCGTCCCGATGTTCGTGGCCGGCTTCTTGTTGACGGTCGCGTACATGATCGGCGCGATGCTGCTCATCGTTCCCGGCATCATTCTGCTCTGCGGCCTGTGGCCGGCGATGTTCTTCGTCGCTGACGGCGCCGGTCCCATCGACGCCCTCAAGCGCGCATGGGAGGCCATGAACGGCTTCAAGGGCCGCTTCTTCCTGTTCTTCCTCGTCACGTGGGTCCTGCAGTTGCTCGGCACGATCCTTTGCTACGTCCCTGGCATCGTCGTGCAGCTCGTGACGGGCGTGGCCTTCGCGCTCATCTACCTCCGCATCTCAGGCCAGAGCACCGGCGGCATGGCGCCCGGCGGCTTCGCGCCCGCGGGTGCACTCCCCGGTGGCTATGGCCCGCCGGGTGGCTACGGCGCTCCGCCGGCGGCTGGCGGTTACGGCGGTCCGCCGCCCGCCGGTTACGGTCCGCCCGGTGGCGGGATGCCGCCCGGCGGCGGTTACGGTCCTCCCGGTGGCGCACCTCCCGGCGGCGGCTACGGTCCCCCCGGCGGCGCACCTCCCGGCGGCGGCTACGGTCCCCCCGGCGGCGCACCTCCCGGCGGCGGCTACGGTCCCCCCGGCGGCGCACCGCCCGGTGGTGGCTACGGTCCCCCCGGCGGCGCACCTCCTGGCGGCGGCTACGGTCCTCCCGGCGGCGCACCTCCTGGCGGCGGCTACGGTCCTCCCGGCGGCGCACCTCCCGGTGGTGGCTACGGTCCCCCCGGCGGCGCACCTCCTGGCGGCGGCTACGGTCCTCCCGGCGGCGCACCTCCTGGCGGCGGCTACGGTCCCCCCGGCGGCGCACCTCCCGGTGGTGGCTACGGTCCTCCTCCCGGCGGCGCACCCCCCGGTGGCGGCTACGGTCCCCCGGCGGCGCACCTCCTGGCGGTGGTTATCCGCCCGGCGGAATGCCGCCCGGCGGCGGCGGCTACAACCCGCAAGGTGGTGGCGGAGGCGGCGGCTACGGCCCCCGTTAGTTAGTGCGAGCTCCGTAACGCGAAGGCCCACTGGACGATGTCCGGTGGGCCTTTGCATTCTGCATGGATCGATCTCAGGGCGAGGTCTAGGGCGCCGCCTTCAACGTCACGGTGACGTCTTTGAGCTTCTCAGCGTCGAGCACGAGCAGCTTCACAGTGTCGCCGATGCCGTGGCTCGCGATGAGCTCCGAGAGCTTCTCGGGTGTGGCCACGGGCACGCCGTCGACGGCGACAATGAGCGGCGCCTTGGCGCGCTCCGAGTTGCTCTTGAGGCCGGCCTTCTCGGCGGGGCTTTGGGGCGCGATGGCGAGTACGCGCACGCCAGCCGTTGAGCCCGACGTCCCTGTCTCGCCGGCGATGCCGAGCCAAGGCGAAGGGGCCACCGCCTCTCGTGGTGTCTTCGAGAGGAACGCACGAATCCAGCTCACCGGCGCACCGACCCACGTGGGGGCGCATTTCGCGTTGCGGGCCGCGCCGCCGCCTGCGTCGACGGGGGCGACGGCGAACAGGGCGCCGAGCGGAGCGCCATCGCGCGGCGCGAGCGCGCTCATGGGCCGGCACGCGCGGACGAACAGCCCGAGGACGTTGCCTTGATCGTCCAAGAGCGGTCCCCCCGCGAGCGGCGCGGCGCCTTTCGGGAGCTCGATGTCGAGCGCGCCCACCACGCCGTCTTGTCCGTCTTTCGATTTGGCGTCGATGCGGCCGCGCAAGGTAACCGGCATCGTCGTGGCCTTGCCGCTCTGGGTCGTTACGACGCCCCGCAAGGGCACGGTGCTCGGGTCCACCTCGCTGGCGCGGAGGCCTTCGGTCCACTTGCCGGTCACGAGGAACAAAAGCGCGAGGTCCGACGCCTTGTCTTTGTGGCCAACGCGCGCCTTCACGCTGCGACCGTCGGGCAGCTTCACTGTGACGTCGTCGCCGCTCAGCGCCGACAGCGACGTGAGGATGCGACCGTCGGAGCCCAGCACGATGCCGACACCGGCGACGCGTCCGCCTTGTTCGACGGCGATGAGGCCGCGCCGAACGGCGGGCCTTTCGTCGGCGCTTGCGGGCGCGGCCTGTGCGCCGACCGGCGCAGGCGACGGCGGGGCCGTCCCCACGCCCACCGGTGCCGGGCCACTGGGGCCGATGGGCATGTCGGCGCGGGCCTCGCCTTCACCGGCGACGAGGAGCGCGAGCGCCACCGAAGCGGGAATAGCCGAGGGCCACAACAGGGGTCGCCGCTGGGCCATGGCCACGGGGGCGCGAAGGTGTATGGGGCGAAGGGGCAAGCGCATGCGGGGGTACTCCGAAGCCGGACGAGGAAGGATGGTAGCGAATGGCGGAGGTATGCACGGCCCGTTCCGTTCGAACCGCCGCTTTCAGCGCTCGACGAGGCCACGGAATTCCCTCGGAATCAGAGGACGCTTGACAGGACCGGCCGGCAAAGCGTGAATGCGTCGCCATGGGGTCCCACGACCACGGTTCACACGTCCTGGAAGAGCCGAAGACGCCGCTCTGGCTGCCGGCGCTGGGCGCATTCCTCTTTCTTTTGGCTGGCATCTGGTGGGGCAGCCGCGCCCCCGACCCGACGCCGGAGCCGGCCCAGGCCGAGCCCGCGCCGGAGCAGGCCGCCCCCGCCCAAACAGCTCCGGCCCCCGCCCAGACCGCAAAGCCGGGTCGTCCCGCCGTCGACCCCCACGCCGGTCACGGTCATTGATCGCGCTACGTTTGACATCGTCGGTCCATCCCGGCGACGATCGCCCGGTCTCGTGCCCGTCCGCCGCCTGGCTGGGGCCTAACGCCTTTCGAACTGCTTCCTGAAGGACCACCGTGGCGCTGCGAATCGAAGTCGCCGGCGAGACCAACGTCGGCATGAAGCGAAACCACAACGAGGACAACTTCTCGATCCTCGAGGAAGCTGGGCTCTACATCGTCGCCGACGGGATGGGCGGCCACGCCTCCGGCGAGGTGGCAAGCCAGATGGCCGTCGACTCGATGCGAGAGTTCTTCCAAGCTACCGCCACGGACCCGGAACGAACCTGGCCCTACAAGATGGACCGGTCGAAGGGGTACGAGGAAAACCGCCTCATCACCGCCATCAAACTCGCGAACCTTCGTATTTACGAGAGCGCCCAGCGCGACGCGAAGCAGCGCGGCATGGGCACGACCATCGTGACGATGTTCGCCGTGGAAGACGGCGTGTACGTCGCTCACGTGGGTGACTCGCGCGTCTACCGCCTGCGCCAGACGGGCATCGAGCAGCTCACGGAAGATCACTCGCTGCTCAACGACTACATCAAGATGAAGCGCCTCACGCCGGAGGAGATCGCCAACTTCCCGCACAAGAACGTCATCGTTCGCGCGCTCGGCATGAAGGACACGGTCAAGGTCGACACGCGCTTCGAAAAGCCGGCCGCCGACGACACTTACCTGCTCTGCTCCGACGGTCTCTCGGGCCCCGTCACCGATCCCGAGATGCTCGAGATCGTGAACAACGCGCCCGACCTCAAGACCGCCGCGTCGCGCCTGATTCAACGCGCCAACGAGAACGGCGGCCCCGACAACATCTCCGTGGTGCTCGCGCGCTGGGTCTCGTGACGCGTCCCCGCGAGGCGAAGCAACCCTGGGTTTCGCTGCGCGCCGAAGCGCACCTCTGACCTCGTCACTCCGCAGTTTCCGGGAATTCTTCCGCCGTCGCGCCGCTCGCCGTCGGTAGCGCGACGATGGCCGAGCTGATGCGGCCGTCGGCGGGCACGCGCCCCGCGAGCACGCGATCGCGCGCCGACTTGAGCAGGCCCGGGAAGATCGCCCGGCACTCGCGCGTAATGCGCCCTCCGTCGTTGCTTCGGCCCGCCGCCGTGTACTTCTTGACGACCTCGGCGCACGTGGCGTCGACCTCGCTGGGCAGACGACACCCTTCCCGCAAGACGCGAACGCCGATGTTGTGAACGACCGACGCACTCGGCGCCGACGGTTGGTCGACGCCGGCTTGTTGGACCTCGGTCACGAAGCGCTCCGCGATGGCGACGCGCGTCGCCTTGACGAACTTTAGGCACACGGCTTGGGCCGCAGCGTCGAGGCCCTGCGTGCACCGTTCGGCGATGTGGAGGCGCGTCTCTTCGCCACGCCGCTTCGTGTCGACGCAGACGCTCTTTGCTGTGACATCGCCCTCGAGACCTTCGACGCAGCTGTAGACGGGGAACTTCTCCCGCGTGACGCACGTGATGACCTGCTCGGCGCCGCTCTTCTTGAGGCCCGAGATGAACGCGCGGCACTCCTCTTGAACGAGCTCCGGCTCGCTCATGTCGGTCCACGTCATCTGCTGATGGCGGTCCGTGATGGCGCCTTGGCAAACCTCCGCCGCGTCGCTGAGCTCGCAGGTGCCCGTGAGCGCGAGGTACCCGCACTCGTAGAGGCCGGTCCAGTCGAAGGATGGTCCCATCTGCTCGATGTCGACCTTGCGGAGCTTGCTCATGCAGCTCTGGGCACGGTCCGCCGCCGCGCTCTTGAAATTCATAAGGTAGCCGCGGCACACGCTCTCGATGCTGCGGAAGTCTTCTCCCATGGCCGCGGCCTTCGTGGCGAAGTCGGTGCAGAACCCGAGGCGGCTATCGGGCGTAGGACCCTCGTCTCCGGGGTTCGTGCATTGCCTGGCTTGAATGGCTCCCTCGTCGGACTCCACGTCGACGGCTGAGGAACCACAGGCAACGGCCCCGAGCGATGCTGCGAGAGCCAAGAACGTGACGCGATTGATCTGCATGGGAAGCACCTCTGGTGGGGCCCTCCGCAGGAGTCGTGCCGCCTTCGGAGCGCTGTCGCGCGGCGTGTGCGCTGGGCCACTCGGCGCCCTTTCTTGCGGTGGGGCGCCGGCGTGATCCCTCGCGACACGCGCCTTCGTCCATGCCCGTGAGCCAGCGGCTGTCCGAGCGCCGGGGCCTCGCGGGCCTTTGCTACTTCACAGACCCGAGCACGTAATACGCGACGCCCAGGACGAGCAGCATGAGCGCCGCCACGAGCAGGTAGCTCGTCGTCTGTTGCGTCGTGCTCCAGCCGTCGCCGTAGAACTTACCGCGCGAGCGCTCGCGTAGCTTGCGTTGCACGTTGGGCAAGAGCGCCGCGTCGGGCGCCGGCTCCGCCTTCTTGATGGCGCCGCGCAAGAGGGCTCGCATCGGATCGGCCTCGTCATCGAAGTCGGCCGGCGGCTCCGGCTCGCCCTCGTCGTGCAGCGCCTCTTTCGGTGCTTCCTCGCTCATCCGATCTTCTCCCCGAGCTTACGCTCGACGATCTCGCGAAGCATCGCGCGGCCGCGGAAAATGCGGCTCTTCACCGTTCCCTCTGCGAGCCCCGTGATCTGGCCAATCTCCTCGTAGCTCAGCTCCTCGACGTCGCGCAGAACGAGGCACTCGCGGAACGTGTCGTCGAGGCTCAAGATGGCGCGCTGGACGATAAGCTCGATCTGGCGGCCTTCGACCATCTCGTCGGGTCGCTCGACCTCGCCCACGGTCGTCGCGGTGGCCTCCGTGAAGGGAATCCGCTCCGCCAGATCTTCCAGCGGGTCCTTGTCGCCCTCGTGACGAACCTTGAGGTACTTGAGGCGGTTTTTGCAGAGGTTCACGGCGATGCGGTAGACCCACGTCGACAGCTTCGATTCGCCCCGAAAGGTGCCGATGGCCTTGAAGACTTGGACGAAGACCTCTTGCGCGAGATCTTCCGCTTCGGCCCGGTTGCCGAGCATGCGGAAGACGAGGGCGAAGACTCGTCGCTCGTAGAGCTTCACGAACTCGTTGAAGGCGCGCTCGTCGCGCTTGATGAGGCGCTCTACGAGCCGCGCTTCGAGGTCGTCGGGCAGGGCCACTTCGGGCCATGGTGCCACCGGCTCACCGGAGAAAGCGAAAGAATGCGCCGCCTCAGGTTCTGTCGTGTCGGCGTCCGCCGACTCCCAAGCCGGGGGTGGGCGCCTCATCGTGAAGGGCCAGACAGCGATCCGCTGGCGAGGTTCCAAACTGGGAAGGCGCCCCCGACGTGGGGCCCTTGCCCTGGGGATCGTGACCCCAGAGTCACGGTCCCGGGTGTGCCTTTACGGCGCCGGGCGCTTTCGGCACGTTTCCGTAGATTGGAGCGGCGCTAAGCAATTTCAGGCGTTTAGGGGGCTATTTCCCGAAAGCTCCATCGCCTTTCAAATTTCTTCGTCTGACCTTTCGCGCGGCACAGGCAGTGCTACAGACCTCTCGGAGTCACTCGGATGCGTTCTCTAACCCTCCTCTTTGGATCGCTCACTGCGCTGTCGCTCCCCGTGGTCGCTTACGCCGACAGCGCGAGCAGCCAGAACCCGGCTCCCGCTCAAGCTCAGGCTCCGGCGCTCGATCCGACGGTCGCGCGGCTCCTCGACGCGAAGTCGACGGTGAAGTGGAACTACTCAGGCCGCGATGGCCGCTACGGTCACGCCGAGGCGCTCGTGGCCGCGCCCGCCGAGAAGGTCGCTAAGGCGGCCTTCGAATTTCATCGCTACCGCGAGCTTCATCGCAAGTTCGCCACGGCTCGCGTCATCGCGAAAGACGGCGACTCGACGGACGTCTACATGCGCTATCCGGTGCAGATCGGCCCGATGAAAATCGAGTTCTACGAGGTCATGCGCTTCGGTTCGCCGCGCGCGAGCGGTGGCGCTCACGTCATCGAAGGCAACGGCATCAAGGGCGACATGAAGGCCGGTCGCACGGTCATCACCGTCAAGCCCGTCAGCGCCACGCACTCGCTCCTCCAGGTCGACGTGCTCCTCGTCCCCAAGATCCCGGCGCCCCAGTCGATGATCGACGAAGAGCTTCGCGACGGCGCCTACGACTTCGTTGACGGCCTCAAGCACCGCACGCAGGGCTGGGTCGGCTCCGTCACCGCCCTCTAACGTTCCGCCGCACGTTCCGCCTGCACGTTCCGCCCGTGAGCGGCTAGGGCCAGGACAAATCGTAGCGATTTCACCAGGTGGCGGGGTCGAGGCTGCTGGATCGGCACGGACCGGTTTCCATCCAGTGGGACCGTAATCCGGCGGATCCCGCGAAGAATACAGGCGCCTACACTTGGCCGGGCAAGTGCAAGAGCAGGAGCCCATGGGTTCCCGTTCGGTCGCGTCAGCGGAAGAAGGGTGGCGGCCGAGGCGGCTTTTCCCGGCCGCGACCGTCGTCGTCCTCGCGACCGCGCTGGGATGCGCCGGCGGTGACGGGCAAACGCACGCGCAAGGAGCCGACGGTGGCGTGAGCCCCCGTGCCGCCTTCGACACGAACGACTCCGGCGTCGTGAGTCGAGGCTGCGTCTCGTCGCCGAAGAACTTCGAGATCCCCGGCAACGACTGCGACGACGACGGCGACGGGCTCGTCGACGTCGTGCCGCGTTGCGACGCCGACCTCCCGGAAAACGGAACGGCGGACCACTTTGCGAAGGCCATCGGCCTCTGCAATCGCGCAACGACCGAGAGCTGGGGACTTGTGTCGGCCCGCTACAGCGGGAGCTACGGAACCGAGTACGTCCCAAACCCGAGCCAAACTGGAATCTTGCCGCGCTTCGGGTCGGCCATTCGCCCGCGTCACGGCTCGTCGCTCGGCGTCTTGAGCTCGGGTGTGGCGCGCGAGTGGAACGGCAATGCTGGCGCCTCCTTCAAGCAAGGTCTCGCCATGACGGGACCGGGACAGCTTCCGCCCGGCTACCCGCAGCCGGCCGAGGGCTGCGTCATCGACAGCAGCGTCTTCGACGTCGCCACGGTGAAGCTCAACATCGCGGTGCCCGCCAACGCGAAGGGCGTCGCGTTCGACTTCAACTACTACTCCGGCGAGTGGCCCGAGTGGGTGTGCACTCGCTACAACGACGGCTTCCTGGCGATGTTGACGTCGCGCGCGACGGGCGGCGTGCCCACCAACATCTCCTTCGACGGGCTTCGCAACCCCGTCAGCGTGAACAACGTCTACTTCGATCGATGCACCGCGGGCGCGCTCACGGGATGCCGAGGCCAACCGGCCGTGCCCAAGACCTCCCTCTGCGCAGGGGGAGAGACCGAGCTCGCGGGCACCGGCTTTTCGGCGCGCGACTTCTTTTGCGGCGAGCAGGCGTCGAGTGCCGGCGGCGCGACGGGATGGCTTACGTCGCAGGCCGCGGTCGTGCCCGGCGAGGTCATCACGCTCGAGTTTCTCATCTGGGACACGGGCGACTCGAACTTCGACTCAAGCGTCCTGCTCGACAACCTTCGATGGCAGGTCGCGGACACCGAGACTCGGACGGAACGGCCCAAGTGACGCCGGCGCCAAGTTCTTTCCCGGTTACGCCATCTGACTTAGCCTCGTCGGACTAGCTTCACCCGCGGTGAGCGTTTCGATGGCGAGGAGCGAAGGTGATGAAGCAGGCATGGTCGGCGACCGCATGGGTTCTGAGTCTTTCGGCGAGTCTGTTGGTCGTGGGCTCGGGATGTTCCAAAGGCGACGCCCCAAAGACCGAGCCGTCGGCCTCTGCGAGCGCGCTCTCGGCGCCGGCCGCTCCCTCGGCCCCTGCGGCGTCAGCCTCGGCCGCAGTCGCGGTGGCTGGCGGGTCCACGCCGCGCGCTTACGCGCCCGCAAAGCCGCCCACCGGTGACGCGTCTGCGCCCGCGCCGGTCGACGCTGGGGCCGCGGTTGCGGTGGTCGACGCCGCTGCCCCGGCACCGGCCGCGGCGGATGCCGGCGCGGCTGCGTCGGCCAACGATGAGGTCCCCAAGGCCTGCGATGACGCGTTCGGTCGCCTCGGGCGCCTGACGTTCACGTCGTTCGCTCCAGGCAAGGTGAGGATCGCCGGCGCCAAAGGTTCGAGCGCCATATGCAGTCGCCTCGAGCCCACCAAGTACACCTGCGATTGGATCGTGGAAGGCAAGCCCACCGGCTCGTTCCCCGCGCGCTTTGACGCCGCGAAGAAGAGCGTCAACGGCTCCATCGACAAGGGCAAGATGTGGAACTGCAGCAAGATGGAGCGCTGAACGGGCAATACGAGCGCGGCGGCGCTTCGCGTGAGTGTCGCCTCGCACTTCCTTCGGAAGTTTTCTCGCTAACGCAGGTCCGCCGATGACGGGGCTGACCGCCTCCGGTCATGAAGGCGTATGCGCTTTGCGCCCCTCATGCCGATCGTCAGTCTCGTCCCGCTCGTAGCGAGCCTTGCTCACGCCGATGAAGCCCAGCGCCCTGCGGTGGCGCTTCAGGTTCAGGAAGCGGAGTGCTTGCAGGCGCAGTCCTTTCGCCAAGCACTCGCAGACCTCGGCGTGGACGTTCGCCCCGATGGCGACGGGAAGCCGGGCACGGTTGTTCGCCGTTTCTAGGAGGCGTGCGCGCGACTGAGGGCGCGTGGTGTTCGTCGGCCACGTCAGCACCGAGGCACGCGACGGTCAGAAAGAGACCTGACGGTCCTGGCGCTCGCTGCGAGGACGTAAGCAAAGCGCTCGCGGTCCACGTGGCTATCGCGCAGGACGCCTTGGCGTCAACGTCAACACCCACGCCAGAATCCGTGCCGGGACTACCCGGATGCGGAGGCAGCGCCGACCGTCGCCGCATGGCCCACAGCCCGCGTCGAGGAAGAGCCGGTGCGCCAACGCGTTCCCGGCGACGTGGCGCTGGGGGCATGGTGGCCACGATCTTTCATGGCGATCACCAGGATGTCGGAGCGCGGGCGTACGCGGCGACGCGAGTCTTCGGAGCGACGCGCGTTGGAGCCAGCGGCGGGGGCCAGGAGTCGACCGCGTTAGGCCGCGAGTGGATGCGAGCGGGAGGCTTCGCTTCGTGGGGTGCCCTTGAACGATGTGGTGGCGGGATTCGTGGGCGAAGTTGGTGCCGTCGTCGACCGGACGCGGACGCCGTGGCGGCCGTGGCCGCAGCAGCATGAGCATGACGAGCATGCGGGGGCCGCTCTGTACGTGTCCGTCTCTGCTTGTGCTCCAGATCCCGTGGCGCTTCCCGGTGCGCCCCATGGCAGCGCTCACGGGCACGTGGACGCCGGTCCGGCAACGGACCCGAACCACCACATGATCGAGGGGGGCCCCGTCTGGCAGGCCTTCTGAGCGACGCTACCGAGAGTTGCCCTGCACCTTGCCACTGTTTGTGTAGGTTGCACGAAAGTCACGGGGACGTCAGTGCCGTGTCGCCGGGTCCGGCAAGCTCGACACCCGTGGAAGCCAGCACGATTGGGTTGGGCCTCGTCGCAGTCTCCCTTTGTGTGTCCACGCCGTGACGCTCGCTGCAGCGACGCGCGCCCGGCTTTGCGCCCGGCTCCGCAATGGGCCGCCACCGCACCGGGGCACCGGCGCCCATCCATGAGCATCCCTGCCGCTCGCCGGCGAGGACGACGAGCTGCGGAACCCCGAGTCCTTCGCAGCCATCGCGCATCCCGACTTCGAGATCCTCCTTGGCGTCGCTTCGCCGGACGACCCGGCGGCGCCCATCGCACGCGCGTTCATGCGGAGGCACACGGAGCTTCGGGCACGCCTCGTCGTGACCGACCCGCGGGCCGCGCAGAACCCCAAGGTGTCGCAGCTCATCGGGCTCGCCGCCCAGCCGCAGGCGAGATCCCGCGGTCTCCGACTCCAATGTCCGCGTGACGCCCGACTACTTGGCGCGCCTCGACGACGCCTTCGCGTTGAGCCCCGAGCGTTCGGCCGGCGCGCACCCCGTCGGCCTGTCACCAGCCTCTTCGTCGGCGCGGCGAGCGCAGCCTCGGGGCCGCCCTCGAGAACTTGCATCTTACAACCTTTCGTGGCTCCCGCCGTGGCAATGAGCGCGTTATTTGCGCGCCCGTTCACCGTCGGAAAGTCCATGGCCATCGCCCGCGAGGCGCTCTCGGCCATCGGCGGCTTCGAGGCGGTGGGGCACGTGCTCGCGGAAGATCACCTCCTCGGTCGGAGGATCGGCGACGCCGGCTTCGCCGTGCGCGTGTCCTTTGCGCCCGTGGAGAACCGCAACGTCGACTGCGACGTGTCGCGCACCGTCGAGCGGCACACGCGCTGGGCCAAGATGCGGCGCGCCATCGCGCCGGTCCCGTTTCTCCTCGAGCCATTGGCGGATCCGCTTCCTGCTCGCGCTGCCTTCCTCGCGGTCCTGCCGAGTGCCACGAGCGCCCCCACGTTTGCGTTGCTCGTCCCCTTCAAGATGGCGACGTCGGCGTATTCCTCGTGGTTCTTCTGCGGAACCACGTTGCCGTGGCGGTACCTGCCGCTCGAGCTCATCAAGAGCGTGGTCATGTTCTTCTGCTGGGCGCGGGCGCTCGTGAGCCTTCGCATCGTATGGCGCGGACACCCGTTCGCGCTCGCGGCGGACTCGCGGCTGATGCCGCTCGCGGTAAGAAGGCGTCGCCCGCGGCGGGCGTGAGCTTCTCGGCCTCTTCTTGTCGCGTCTTCCGAGACCCTTCGGGGTGACCACGAGGTGCGACGGGGGCGCATTCCACGGGGAGCCTCGGAAACTCCGAGGCCGCGGGTCCCCCATTGAACTCGCGCGCCAAGCTGCATACGGTCAAGGCGTGGCAACGCGCTCGGCGCGGCGTTGCCGCACAGGAGCCTCATGTGGTCTGTCCGAGCGGTCGCCCCAACCTTGGTGTCGTTCCTCCTCGCCACAGGCGGATGTGCAACGCTTCTCGGTGACTTCGAGATCTCGACCGAGGTGACCGACGGGGGTGTCGATGGGGGCTTGAGCGGGCCTGACGGCGAGGTCGACACGGGCGTCGTCGACGCTAACGCAGCCAGAGATGGCACAGCACCCGACGCGAGCAACGATGGGGCCGCCATGGCCAACGATGGCGGCTCGGTCGGCGACGCAGGCATCGCCCCCTGCGATCCTCTAGAGGTCCCTCCCCCTGCCGGCGGAACCGGTATCTACGTCAGCGAGAAGACCGGCACGAACGCCGCGGGAGGCGGGTCGGGCCAACCGTCGACTCCCTTCAAGAGCATCAAGGACGCGCTCGGCGTCGCCAAAGCCCTTGGCGCGCCGATCGTGGTTCTTGATGAAGGCACCTACGCCGAGCGGGTCGACCTCGCCAACTTCTCCAAGGCCATTCGCATCGACGGCTCGTGGAAGCGCACGGGCGCCGTCTGGAGCCGCGACTGCTCGCCCCAGCGCGCCGATCTCACCTTGATCCAATCACCGGACGACGTGGCGGTTACCGTGAGCGACCTTGCCGCCGGCGCGACGCTGTCGAATCTCGCCATCACGACGCGCGGGCCGCTGCCGCCGCTGCCCAACCAGCCGGGAGCGTCACGCATTGCGGTCTTTGCCAAAGCCAGCGTCGTCGCGCTCGACAACGTCCACGTGGTGGCCGCCGCCGCAACGGGCGGGGGCGCCGCAAGTGCCGGCACCAACGGCACCGCATCGTGTGTCAGTTCGGTCTCGTGCGTGGCGGTGCCGGCGGCGGGCGCAGACCGCGGAGTCGCTCCCGGCGCGACCACCAACGGAGCCTTTACGGCAAGTGGTTTTGCGCCCGCCAACGGGCAACCGGGCGCTCAGTCTGGGGGCGCCGGTCAGAACGGGGCTCCCGGCGGAGCCGCCAATTCGCGCACCGACTGCGAGGTCGATGGGCAATGCGCGGCCAATGGGAGCAGCTGCAACTCCAAGGTGGGCACCGTCGTGTCCGAAGTAGGCCGCTGCGGCTGCGGCGGAACCGGCGGCGGTCCTGGTGCCGCGGGGCGTGGCGGCGGCGCGTCCGTCGGCATCGTCGCGGTCGGCGGAACGGTGACTGTAAAGTACAGCAAGATTGAGGCGGGCAACGGCGGCGACGGGGCGCCGGGCGGCACCGGCGGCGCTGGCGGCCCTGGCTCCGCAGGCATCGCCGGCGCCAACGCCGAGTGCTGGACGGCGGACTGTTGCGTGTGCGGCGTCTGTCCCGCCTGCGGCTGCTACAAGCAAGGCAACTGGTCCACTTGCTGCGGGAGGCCCGCGCCGAGCAATCGCCCCATCGCTGGCGGCACAAAAGGTGGCGATGGTGCCGGCGGTGGTCGCGGCGAGGCCGGTGGCCCCGGCGCCGGGGGCCCGTCGTTCACCTACGTTCCGCTCGCCGGCGCGCAGGTGGTCTTCATCGACTCGCAACGCGCGTTCGGTAAGGGCGGCTCCGCGCCAGCGGGGGCGGCCCCAGGGCCCTCGCGTGAGTTCCCTTGAGGCCGACCAAGTACGTGGTCATCGGGAGTTGGTCGGCGGCCTTCATCGCGCGGGCTGCTCCGTCGCCGACGATGCCGAGTTCCACGCTCCCCCGTTGAACTCCCGCCGCAAACGCGCCATGACGCGTCGATGTTGCGAAGCGCCATCCTCGGAGCCGGTCACTACGTTCCCCCCAAGGTCGTCACCAACGACGACCTCGCCAAGCTGATGCCCACGACCAACGAGTGGATCGTGCAGCGCACGGGGATCCGCGAGCGCCGCTACGTCGAGGGCAACGTCGGAGCCAGCGATCTCGCGCTGCCGGCGGTGCACGCGGCCCTCGAGCGCGCGCAGCGAAAGGTGAGCGACGTCGACGCGATCTTGTTCGCGACGCTCTCGCCCGACGTGAACTTCCCCGGCTCCGGCTGCTTCCTCGCCGACAAGCTGGGCCTTCGCGGCGTGCCGGCGCTCGACGTGCGCAACCAGTGCTCGGGCTTTCTCTATTCGCTGAGCGTCGCCGACGCGTGGATTCGTGCGGGCGTCTACGAGAACGTCCTCGTCGTGGGCAGCGAGGTCCACTCAACCGGTCTCGACTTCACCGAACGCGGTCGTGACGTGGCTGTGCTGTTTGGCGACGGGGCCGGCGCCGTGCTCGTCGGCAAGTCGACACGCGACGACCAGGGCGTCCTCTCCCTCGCGCTCCACGCCGACGGCGCCGGCGCCCAGTCGCTTTGGGTGGAAGCGCCCGCGAGCCGCGTCATGCCGCGCCTCTCCAAGGAGATGCTCGACGAAGGCCGCCACTACCCGAAGATGGACGGCAAGGCCGTCTTCCGCGCCGCGACCGACAAGATGCCCGAGGTCGCCAACGAAGTGCTCGCGAAGGCGGGCCTCGCAGCCGCCGACGTGGATCTCTTCGTGCCCCACCAAGCGAACATGCGCATCAACCAGATGGTGGGCGCGAAGCTTGGCATCCCCGAAGCTCGCACGGTCCACAACATCGAGCGCTACGGCAACACGACGGCGGCCACGATCCCCATTGGCCTCAGCGAAGCGTGGGCCGAGGGGCGTCTCTCCCCTGGCACGCGCGTCTTGCTGGCGGCCTTCGGGGCCGGCTTCACCTGGGCCGGCGCCGTCGTAAGGTTCTGACGGCGAAGGCGCGACCCGCGGACTCTCGCGGCGTGGCGCTCATGGCGCGTTCGCCCCAGGCGGCATGCGGACGCCGGACACCCAGCCCGCGGCGATCCACCGCAGGACCGCTCGAGTGGCGTCTTCGGCCGGCGAGGGTGACGTCGAGAACGCATCGCATACCGCGGCCATGCAGCAGCCCTCGAGGGCGCACGCAAGGGCCGCCGCCTCCATCGGTTCGAGCCGCTCATGGTTTACGCTCGCGCCGTGGTGCGAGACGGCGCGCCAGACGGCCACGTGGGTTTCATGCTCGTCATCGACGGCTCCACCAACCGGATCGCCGTACGCCGCAAGCACGCCGCCACGGACCGCGACGACTTGCAGCGACGGGTGGAACGCGAGCACCGCATCGCCGAAGGTTTCGCCGAGGGCGCCAAGCTCGGCCGCCGAGGCCGCGGGGGCGTCGCCTGCCAGGAACGCCAAAGCGCGCGCCCATTCGAGCCGGGCTAGGCTCGCTTCGAACTCACGACCAAGCTCCCTTAGCGTGTCCTCGAACCCCCGCCCGAGCCACGCCAACGAGGGGTCGGTCGAGGGCCGCCGCGCGATATGCGTCGCTGCGACGCGTTCGAACAGCTCGGTCCCCAGGCGCTGGCTCACGACGGGAAAGTCCTCGAGAAGCGCCCGCACGAGGCGCACCCAAACCATGTCTTCGTAGACGTGGAGTCGGTCGACCGCCGACCACGACGCCGTCGCAGCGATCAGAGGGAGGGCGGCGTATGATTGGCGCGCGTGCAAGGCGCTGCGCATGGCGCGTTGAAGCTCGACGAGCGAGGCCATCAGGCCACCGCCTTGAGCGTCTCGCATTCGACGGCCCGTGCCGTCATCGACTCGGCGACGAGCGCTTCAACCGACGGAATCGACTCGTCCCACTCAACGAGCGTCGACAAGGCTCCGCATCGCGCCACGAGCCGTCTGTAGAGCGCGAGGACGGCGGCGGATGTGGGCCCGTCGTGCGTGTCGATGAGATGACCCGAGACGTTCGAGTGCCCCGCGAGGTGAACCTGCCAGATGGCTTCGGCGGGCACAGCGTCGATGTAGGTCTCCGCGGAGAACCCGTGATTGACCGCGCTGACGTAGACGTTGTTCACGTCGAGCAACACGCCGCAGCCGGTCCGCCGTGCGAGCTCCGTGAGGAACTGCCACTCGGGCATGACCGACTCGGCGTACGTGAGGTAGCTCGACGGGTTCTCGAGCACCAGCGGCCGCTGCCATCGTTCTTGCACCTCGTCCACGCGTCGCGCGACGTGGACGAGGGCCTCTTCCGTGTACGGTAGCGGGAGCAGCTCGTGGAGGTGCTGTCCGTCAACGGACGACCACGACAGGTGGTCGGACACCCAGGCGGGCTCGACCTCATCGATGAGGAGACGAACGGCCTCCAGGTAGCGCTCGTCCAACGGATCGGTGCTTCCGATGGAGAGCGATACGCCGTGTAGCACCACGGGCATCTGTTCGCGCACCGAGCGGAGGACGGCGGCGGGCCCTCCTCCCAAGGAGAGGAAGTTCTCCGTGATGCATTCGGTCCAATCGACGTTGACGGCGCCGCTGCGCCACGCGTCGAAGTGCGTTGCTCGCAAGCCCACGCCATGACCAAGACTTCGCCTCACGGTGCCTCCGTCGTTCTCACGATGCTCACGATGCGCGCTCGGTGCCGACCGTGGCTCAGCCGCCCGCAGGCGTGTAGGGCATGAACTCGCCGGCCATGGCGTCGCATTCGGCTTTGGAGATGGGCCGCATGTTGCCGGCGCACCCGTTGTGTCCCTTGCAGCTGTGCTTCTGGCCCTGCGCGTAGCCGGCGCAGCTCCCGTGCGTCTTGCACGAGTTCTTCTCCTTGCACATCATGCCTGAGGTTGTCGTCGCGCTGCCGGGGCCTTGCGCTCCAGGAGTCGTACCGCCGCAGGCCACAAGGGCCATGGCCACAGTCGCCGCGAGTCCCGCGCCCAAGGTCTTCTTCGTGCTCGTCATCTCGTTTCCTTTCGCGATGCGCGACGGCTGTTGCGCTCCGGTGTGGAGCGGCCGCGAGCATGTTGCGGGGAGGAGTACGGAGCGTTCGCGAGTTGGTTTCAGCGAATTGTCGTCCTCAAGTCAGCCGCGCCTCGCTCCTTGCCTCAGCGCACGTTGGACTTCAGCGCAGCCTCGATCTGCGAGAGCACTTTGGTCTTCGTGAGCCCGTGCTCTTTGTGGGTGACCACGCGATTGGCGTTGATGAACGCGCTCGCAGCTGTGAAGTTCGAGCTCTTTAACTTGCCGAACGCTTTGCCTCCCGGATCGGCGTACACGCGGACGTTCGAAATGCCGGCGAGCGCGTAGTTCGCGCGCCACTCCGCGCAGCTCGTCCCGTTGTCGTCGTAGACGAGCTGAATGACCGCGACGTTCTTGTCAGAGACCGCCTTTGCGACGTCGTCCGTGAAGGCGGCCGTCGCTTGGCAAGTCGGGCAGTGCGTGTGCGCAGCGAAGATCCACGCAGCGTCTGCGCCGCAGACCTCATCGACCGTTGCCGCGGCACCCGTGTCGCAGTCCTTGATCCCCAAGTCACCGAGCGAGTCACCCAATTCAAAGCCAACGCTCGCCCCGGGCGGCGCACACGCGGCTCCCCACGCCGGGTTCGTCCCGTTCCCCACAGGAGGTTTCTGCGGCTCAGCCGTGCCGCTGGCGGCTGCGCTTTGAGCGGCGCCGCCATCAAGAAGGCCTTGGTCGCCGGAGACACGGTCGCCGGAAGACGGAGGGCTCGTATTGCCCGAGCAGGCGACGAGCAGGAGGCTTACGGACGCGAAGTAAGGGGGGAGGCGCATAGGTCCCGTACGAGACAAGGCGCTTCTGGTTACATGGGGCCGGAAGAATCGTCAGACGATTCTTGTAACCCTCTGGGCTCGGCCCCGTATTGCTGCTCATGCTTCGAGCCGCGCTTGTCCTCGCCGCATCGGTCGCCGTGGGCTGCGCAACCTCCGAGAACGGCGGTGCGCCCGGCTCCAGGATCGGCCCGAGCCCAGAGGCCGGGACTCTCGAGGCGGGCCGCGGCGATTGCGCTTCCCCGCCCGGAGGCTGGGAGCCCGGGGTCGATCCGCCGGCGTATTGCGTCAAGGAGGTGTCCGGTTCGATTCAGGACGTCGCCGGGGCTGGCCTCTCGGCGGTGAGCGTCAGCGTATGCGGGCGGGCCTGCTTTGCAGCCACGACCGATGCCCTTGGGATGTTTTCGATCCCGGTGGGCGCCGAGCTGCCCAACGGTCACTACGCGCTGTTCGTTCACGCTCGCCCAACCCACGCGAGCTTCCTTCTCCCGTTGCCGAATGCGCCGCCGCCACGGCTCGCGTTCCAGGACCCCATCGTGGTGAGCCCCTTCTCCGCCGCGAGCGCACGCTTGCCAGTGGACGGCGGTCCCGCGTCAAGCGTGGCGGTGGGGCCTCTGAGGTTCGACATTCCTGCCGGCACGGGGTGGCAACTCTCCGCGGAGGACGGGGCCGATGGGGAGTCCGGCCGCCTCGTTCGCTTCGCCAAAATCACTGGCCCACGTGCGACGGAGTTCGCAGCAAACGCTGCGCTCGTGTATGCGCTCGCCCCCTTCGAGGCGAAGGCGGACAAGCCGATCGCCGTTCGCATCGAAGAGACGGGCGGGCTCGCGGCCGGAGCCGCGGTCGAGTTGCTCGCGATGGGCGGCCTAGACCTCGATACACCTGAGACGACGGGCCGCGCCCGGCGAGCCGCCCGGGGCCACGTGAGCGCGGATGGGACTCACATCACGACAGACCCCGGCGAAGGCATCACGATTCTCACCTGGCTCGCGGTTCGAGCACTCAAAATGTGAGCGCTCGCCTGACGGCAGTCGAAGTGCAGTCGTCCGCGCCCACGCGTACCGGTCGTGGCGCGGCACACGTTGGCCCAGGCGTTGCCAAGGAAAACCGCGCTCGCCGACGCTAGCGACCTTGGCGCGAGACGTGCGTGTCGCGCGACGATGCTCCGCGTTGCGACCGCCTACACGCTCCTTGTGCTCCTCCCCGGTTGCGGCGTCGTGGCCGACCAGCGGATGCCCCAGGGTGGAAAGGAAGCGATGGCCACTCCGTCGGAGCCCGCCGCGTCATCGTCCTCGTCGCGCCGCGATGCCGGTGGCGCGTCCCTCGATGCGTCCTTCGTCAAGGCCGATGCAAGCGTCGCGAGCAGGCACCGACACTGCGCCTCCGACCTCGACTGTCCTGGCGGCACATGCGTCGAGCTCACGCCCGGTGGCTTTAGCGTCTGCTCGACGGAGCCGCCGGGCCCCCAGCTTTGCACCGACGCTGGCGGCGGGGGGCCGTTCGCCGACGAGTGTTGCACCTCTTGCGCTCAAGGCGTCTGCTCGCTCGTCACGTCGTGCGGTGGCGCCTTCATGGTGCCCCACAACGCGTGCATCGAGGACGCCTGCACGACGAACGCGGACTGCGGCCCCAAGGGGCTCTGCATGCCGCGCGGCGCCGGTGAACGAATGCGCTACTGCCTCGCCAAGAACGAGTGCCTGCGCGACAGCGACTGCACGCAGGCCCCCAACGGCGCCTGCGTGCTCACCACGACGGTGGGACCCGCGACGACCTGCAGTCCCTGGGGCTGCAGCGGCCTCGGCGGCCCCACCTACACGGGGCCCCTGCACTGCGAATACGGTGCAGAGTGCACGCGTGACGCCGATTGCGGAAACGGCCATTGCGATCGCATAGGCGGCCGTCTCCGTTGCGAGCCCGCGCCGCGCGCCGTCTGCCCGCCACCGCCCTGAAGGGCAGCTCCGAAGCGGCGCGCCGGGCGGCGTAATTAGGCCCCTGAATCCCCCAGGCTCGCCCCCGTCCATCCCCTCGATGTCCCGCGTCCGTTCCCTGATTCTCGCGTGCGTCACCTCGGCCTTGGCTTCCGCTTGCGCCGAGACCCTGAGCCCACTGGACCCATCACGGGCGGCGCCAACCTCTCGGACAAGACGAACACCGTCGACGGGGAGAAGACGACGATTGGCTCCATGTCCCTCAGCCCCGACGGCAGGTTCGCGGTGCTCCACGACGCCACGACGACCACTGTCGTGGAGATCGCTACCCGCAAAGAGCACGTTCGGACCGAGCGCTGGGACCGACTCGCCTTTGGGCTCGACGAGAGAGCGCGCGCGATCGCGTACGTGAGCCGGCCCGGTTATGGCGGCGTCGTCGCCGTGGATCTCGAGAGCGGCGCCGAGAAGTGGTCGCTCCTTCCGGCGTATTACAGCGAAGCGGGCGCCCAGTTCTTCCGGCTCGCACAGGGCGGCAGGGTGCTCGTCGCCGGTGACGTGCGGCGCGTCTTTCGCATCGATACCCAGACCGGCGAGATCAAGGGGCTACCAACGCCGATCGGGGAGTTCCCGCAGTTCGCGACCGTCTCCCATAGCGGCAAGCGCCTCTTCGTGGTCGCCGAGACGAGGTGGGCGAGCGACACCGAGCCGCGGACGCCGTTCACCTCCGTCGACCTCGAGACCGGCGACGCGACGACGATCGAAATCCCCAACTGCGCGGCGCCACCCGCCGTGCTGAACGACGACAGTCGCGTGTTCGTCTCGCCCACGTTCTGTCAGCGCGGCGCTTCCTTCGAGGCCGAATGGCAAGGCAGTGCGGGCCTCGGTGTGGATCCCGTAAGCCTGATCGACATCTCGCCCTCGGGCGCTCCCTCGTTCAAGCGCAACCTTCCGGGGTTCGGTCCCGTCACGCTTTCCGCCGATGGCGCGCACGCCATCGCCTTCCTCGATGCGCAGCGGCTCGACCCAAAGCTCTTCGACGATCCAAGCCAGGTCCCTGGACCCTCGGCGGACCGGTACCACTTGATGTGGATCGAGCCCAGGACCGAGCGCTTCTCGCTCCAGCCCATCGGACAGGATCTGCCGCGTTTCGCCTTCTCGGCAGACGGCACCAAGCTGCTCGTCGACTCGACGGTGATCGCGCAGCGAAGGATTACGCTGCTGTCGTTCGCGCAGTCGGGCCCCAGTGTTCGTATCGGCCTGTTCGAGTCGACACCCGCAAGCAGTTTGCTGGGCGTGCTCGACGTCAAGACGCGCGCGTTCCGACCCTTGCAGGGACCCCGGACTTCGCTCGACCGTTTCGTGCAGCTCCCCGGAGGGCGCACGGTCTACACGCTGGCCGCGGCTGGGCCCGATGCACCGTTGCGCATGCTGGATCTGGCCAGCGAAACGGTGCACGACACGGGCCGCAAGGCGCGCGATCTCGCGCTCTTGGCGGACGGCCGGCTCGTGCTCCGCGATCAAGCCGGCGCCTTGTGCATCACGCGTGACGCGACGGCGTGCGAATGAGCCGCTGACCCATCGTCTCGGAATGCGCCTGCGTTGTTCGCCACGGCTCGCGCCTACTTCTTCGCCTCGATCCTCAAATGGAGGGTCGCGTCGGAGCTCACGGCGGTCGCTTGGTGCAACTCCACGGCGACGACGTTCTGCCCTGCGAGAAGGAGCTGTCGCGGGACCACGACGGGCACCCATGTTTGCTCGGCGCTATAGCCAACGGTCTGGAGCGCGAGGGTCGTCGGCAATAGCGACCCCGCCGGGAGGTTCGAGCGCGAGACCTCTTGGCCGTTGACGTAGACAGCTGCGCCGTCGTCGCGCTGCAGCCACACGACCACATGATCGATTGCGCTCGGAGCGACGAGCGTGAACGTGGCACGGAAGTAGTGAGCGAGGC
Organism: Myxococcales bacterium; assembly: GCA_016703425.1. Lineage (NCBI taxonomy): Bacteria > Pseudomonadati > Myxococcota > Myxococcia > Myxococcales > Myxococcales bacterium. The sequence continues at coordinate 1,125,850 of JADJCA010000002.1, read as the reverse complement.
CCTTGGCGAGCGTCGTTGCCTCGCCGCCTTGTCCGTACCCGAGCGGCGCCGCTCCGACCTTCCAAGCCGTTGCATCGAAGAACGGAGCCGTCCACCCCGCTGGCGGAGCGCTGTCGTCGAGGTAGCGGAGCGCCGAGCCGCTGGGCAAGAGGACCTCCGTCGCGCGTGCCGCCTCCGCCTTGGAAGGCACGACGTGCTCATCGATGCGCTCGCCGGCCACCGTGACCGCCGCAAAGTCCGCGTAATACTCGTCGGCCTCTACGAACGTCGCCCCGTGTTTCTCCGAGTACGCGATGACGCTCCCCGCACGAGAGGTCGACATCGGTCGGAGGTCGGCGCCCCCGGTCCCCTGCACGACGTATGGGATCGTGCCCGGTCCGAAGTCGAAGCGCTCGTAGTCGTGATCGTGGCCACTGTAGACGGCGCTGGCTCCCCACGCCTGGAAGGGCCACTGCATGTACGCCTGCGAGCCGTGTTGTCCCGACGAGTGGGCCGGATGGTGAAAGACCACGATGCGGTAAGGGTCCGCGGCCGCGGTGAGCTCCTTTTGGAGCCACTGACCTTGCACGGAGGTCGCCGTCGTCCCGTCGGGCTCTTTGGTGTCGCTGTCTAGGCAGAAGAAGCGGACCGCCCCCTTCGCGAGCTGCCAGTAGCGCTCGTTGCCTGGCAAGTCGAAGTAGTCGAGGTGCGCCTGTATCGAGCCGCTCTGCCAATCGTGGTTGCCGAGGCAGGCGTAGAAGCGCTGCTCGGTGGCGCCGGCGCCGTACTTGCCGCGGTAGGGAAATATGTAGTCGCCGTAGTACTTGCCGATGGTCTCGTCGATCGTGGTCGCGTTACTCGCGGGGTAACTGTTGTCGCCGAGCGTGACGATGAAGTCGGGGCCCCGACTTCACGAGGGCGGCCACGGCCAGTTCGTTGGCGTCGTCGAAGCCGAAGTCGCCGAGGAGGACGAACCGCGTAGGCTTGGCGTGGGGGGCGGCGTCGGTGGCGTCCCCGCCGTCGGCGGCGTCGGCGGGCCCGGGGGCGCCGTCAGCGGGGGGGACGGTGACGGCGCGCGGCGCCGCGTCGGGGGGAGGCGAGTCGGTCGTGGCGGGGTCGTCGCCGCACGCTGCGACGCTCAGACCAGCGGCGAGGAGCCCGCCGGCAATGGCGCCAAGCCAGCTCTTCGACGGCGTCGGCATTCCGCGTCGCTTAGCACGCAGTGCGTGGAGTGGCCAGCGGGCCTCCGCTAGCGGACCTGCCTCGTCAGCTCGTCGAAGCGCACACGCGCGTAGTCTCCCATCTCGCGCGACAGCGCGAGGTTCTGTGTCTCCGCTGGGTGGAGCTTGTCGTTGAGCGACTTGACCGTCGCGACGGTCGTAGCGAGCCTCGCGTGGAGCGGTCCTGAATCCCGGTTGATGTGCAGCCGAGCGAGGTAGTCGCGGATGCGTTGCTTGAGGAGCCCGTCCACTTCGGGAATCGCGAATATGCGGTCGAAGAGCGCGCGGTGGCCCTCGCCGTCCTTGTAGGAGTAGCTCCTCGAGGGCGCGCCCATGGCGTTGTCGAAGTCGAAGGTGTTGTCCATGTCCCAGGTAACGATTCGCCAGCGCTTGGTCGACTTGTTGAAATAGAGGACGTCGTTGTTGAAGTTGCCGTAGGCGCTGTCCCAGTGCCCCGTGACCGTCGCGCCGGCTGCGTAGTTGAGGATGCTGTCCAACTCGACGACCTGCTCGACGTCTTCCTTCGAGCGGGCCGCCTGAAGTCGGGTCACGAGCCCGTTCGGCCCGTCGAACATGGCCGCCGCCGCCTGGACCGCGCCGGCGTCGTCGCTCTTCCACTTCTTCCCGTCGACGAACTCGGGCTCGAGGCACTTCGCGCTCCACGCGTGTTTGCCCTGGCCGTCGAGCTTGAGCGCACATCCGAGGCTCATGCTGAAGGCCGTCGGCTCACTGTCGTCGTAGCGCTGCTTGAAGAAGTCCGGGTTGATGTCCTCCGCGATGAGGTAGGCGCGCGTGAAGTTTCCTGCGCCCGCGCACGCGCTGTCACGGTCGCCATCGCAAAGGCGAAACTCGACGGTCGTGTAGGCCGTTCGGTAGACGGGGGCGCCGCGCTTCGTCGTGCGGCGGACGTCCTCTGTCTGCGCCATCGCCCACGTCGCTACCGACTCACGCGCGAGCATGCCCTGCTGATAGTCGTCCTTTGCGCTCGAGTCGTTGGCGCTTCGACGCAGGCTGAAGGAGGTCATTCCGGCGAGGGTTCTCTCCTCGAGCAGGCGCTTCGTCGGCGCGTCGAATTGAAGCTCTTCGACGCCACGCCCGGTCTTCGTGAAGACGCCCTTGGTCTTGTCGAGGCGAACGGAGAACTGCAAGCGAGGCACGCAGCGCGACGTGTTGCCCTTCACCTTGATGGCCGCATCGGGGAACTCCTTGCCGTCCACCGTGAAGCCTCGTGCGTGCCACCATTTGACGTCGTCGCCCTTGACGCACCCGTTCGCGCTCTCGTCGTTGTGAAGTTGCTCCCACGTAGCCCTGTTGAGCTTGATCGAGATGGCATGCGTCTTCTCGTTGAAGACCGTCGTCTGCGAGTCGCTCCAGAGCTGCTCGCCAGTCGCGGTCGAGGTCACCGCGGACCCTTCCGAATCCGGCACGACCTCGTCTGCGGGAGCGCAACCAGCGAGCGCCATGACGGCAAAAAGGCCCAGGAGGGCGGTCGCACGAGAGCGTAAGGTCGGGGGCATGCCGTGCCGGTGAGCAATCGGTGTGCCGTTTACGGTCGACCGCCGCAGGTCTTTTCCGATCGAAGCAGAGGGTCACGGCAACGCGTTCACCCCCGCTTCGTGCGTCTTGCGGGCGCGGCGTGCCCTCACACGCTCCCTCTCGGGCGGGAGCGCCCGTGGACCACGGCACTTCCGATCCAGCGCCGAGGATCGCCTGTCCACCTGAATCGCCGCACCGCACAGCTCATTCGAAGCGGTGTTCCCCGTGCGCTACACGAGCCACCTTCGACTGAATGCGATGCCCCGAGCTCGTCACTCGTTTCGAATGGCGACGTGCCAGTTGTTGAAGTGCGCGCCGCCGGTGCTGCACTGGGTGCAGCGGTCGGCGTTCGCGAGTGACGCGGCCGGTTCCGTCTTGGCGGCCAGGTCGATCATCGTCGAGGCGACCAGACCGCGACCCCTTCGTGACACGGCCTTTTCGCCCACGGTGCGCCAGCCTTGGCCCGAGCGCTCGGCCACGGGGCAGAGCATGGTGTCCGCGTCTTGGATCCGGCAGACGCCGCCTTCGCCTAAGATCGGGAACCGGAACGGACGATCTTCGATGGTGCCTTGCGCGGCGAAGGCCTTCGGATCGAGGACGATGCCCTGCTCCGGCGCGCAGCTCTTGCCTTCGCTGGCCAGTTCGGTGCACCGACCGTCGTAGGCCATCATCTCCAGCGAGCGCAGCTCCGTCGCCTGCCCCGCGTACATCTCGGGCGTGTGAAACAAGAAGAGCACGTCGGAGACGTCGGCCGCCGTCGCGCGCACGCTGACCGTCGTGCCTTGGCCCATCGTCTCGGGGCCCGGTGTGCTGTCGAAGCGCCGGTGGGTCCGCTCCCCGCCGTTCCTCACCAAGTAGTGCGGGTACGTCGACGTGTCGGCTGCCCCTTCAGAGAACTCGCTCGTGCCGCGATCGCCGTCGGCGCACGCGTCGGCGTTCGAGCCGTCGGCCGCCGAGAGCAGCTCGCAGTGAAGGACCGTCCCCACGTAGACCATGGGCGAGTCGGCGCGGTCGGCCTCGTCGAGCCAGATGCGCGGCGGCGTGTACTGGTTTTTGACGTACTTGACCTCGAGGGCGCGGAGCACCTGCATGGGGCTGAGCTTCGCCGTGTCGATGCCCGATTCGCGGACCAGGTCCGCGAGGGACTTCGGCCCCGCCGGTGTGTCGAGGCGTCGCGTCGCGTCGGCGACGAACGCCGCCGTGGCTTCGGGGGTGAGACCGTAGGCCTCGCTCCACACCTTGACGTTGTTCGCCGTCGCCACCGCTTGCGACGTGCCCGTCGCGGGCGTCGCGGCGGAGCCGCCCTTTTCGGCTTGGTCGCTGAACCGGAGCGCCGAGAAGCCGCCTGCGATGGACTGATGGGTCTGCGGTTGGCTCGCGATGGCCTTTCGCACCGGCACCGGGAGGTTCTGGAAGGTGTTGTCGAGCCACGCCGTCATCATGTCGCTGGGGGTGAAGGGCTCGAAGACGAGCGCCCGCTTTGGCGCCCGGAGCTCTTCGGCGGCGACGAGGTCGGAGCCGCTGACGCTGCCGCCGGACTCGGCGCGGGCAAAGGAGCGGGAGAGAAAACCGCTCCAGTCTGCGCCGAGCGTGGCTGCGTTGAGGGGGTAGTTCACGCCGAGGTTGAGGTTCGCGTAGGCGAGGCCCGAGCAATAGAGCTGATCGATGTTCTGGCCCAGGAGCGCCGGCTTGAAGAACTTCTTGTCGAGGTCGTCGACGTTGGTGAGGCGCAGATCGTGGAAGCTCGCGAACGGCGAGATGTCGTCGGTGATGAGGCCCCAGTTGCGCGCCGAGAGACCAAACTTCTTCGAGGTCTCGGCGGCCATCCCCTTGGGACGGTAGCGGAACACGTGGAAGGGCATCTGCTTCGACGGCGGGTGGTTGTAGCGGGGGCCGTAGTTGTTCGGGTTGTCGATGTGGTGGACGTGAGTCTTGCCACCGACCTCGACCTCGTAGTGCATGGCGACGTGGCTCGCGCGACGCTCGTTCAGCGTGTCGGCCCGGAGGTATTCAGGATGAAAGTACGAGAGGACGTCGCCGTCCTCGAGCCACTCGATGATGTGCTTTTGCTTCGACGGGTCGGTGTTCTTGAGCAACGGGATGATGTTGATGCGCTTGCCCGTCGGGCCGTCGAGCGCGCTGCCGTTCTTCACCGCCAAGTACTTCTTGTCCTTCGCGATTGGCTGCTTGTTGAGGTCATAGGCGAAGGCCTGATCCCACACGACGCCCGCGTTGGGTGGCAGCCCTTGCATGCTGCTCGCGTCGAAGCCGAAGAACTGGGGCGACGTGCACGCGGTGCCTCCGCAGTACTGCTGCGTGACCTTCGCGAGGTCGACGACCCATTGACCTTCTTTGCTCGCGTCCGTGAGCGCGTCTTCCGAGTCTTCTTCCTCGGCTTCTGTTCCCGATGAGCAGCCGGGGGCAAAAGCTGTGAGCATGGCGACGACGATCGCGAAACGGGGCAGCGACTTTTTCATGGCGAGAGGTGCATCGCACACGTCGTGCCCACGGAGCGTCGCGGCGCGAGGCGCCCGCAAGTGACCGATTCCTTGTCTCACCGGTGACGCTGCTGGAAAGATCCGCCGCGTGGGCCGATGGGGGTGTGGATCGCCTTCCGCCACCGTCTCGCGCGAGCGACAGCGACGGATTGGCTCCCCTCGCGACCCTGGCGCGCTCACCTCGGCGTGATCCGATCGTGGATCCGAGAGTCACCGTCGACCGTGACGGACGTGTGACGTGCTCTCACCCCGCCGGGAAATCTGATGAGGTCGCTCTCGGCACGCTCCTCGCTTACGTCGCCGGCACGAGGTGATGACGATGAATCGATGGGGTACCTGGGTTGCTGTCATGGGTGCTGTCGCTTGCCTTCAGGGCTGCGCTTCTGGGCAAGGCGAAGAGGCGAGCGGCGCGGAGACCGCCGAAGGCGCCCTCGAACGCCGCAACCAGGAGAGCGACGCGCAAATCAAGGCGAAGCTCACGGACCTCCTTCGCGACGTGGTCTTCATGAGCGAAGGCGACTATCCGTACACCGTCTTCGAGGCCGACAGCGGTGGTGCACGCAAGCTCACGTCGACGGTGCTGCGCACGCGTCTCAAGGCAGAGATCCAGACCCAGGCTGAGCGCGACATCAGCAAGCGCACCTGCCGCGCTGAGAAGCTCTCCTTGGCGGACGTGCTCGCCGACGCTGCCCTGACCGATCCCGATGAGCGGGATGCAAGGCAGGCTGGCCTCGCGGTCAAATACATGAAGGAGCAGCTTCGCGGCGTCGTGGGCTACACCTTCGGCACCAACGCGTCCGGTGATCAGGACGAAGACGGCCCCGTGGTCTACGTCTACGTGGGCATCTCGCGGACGACGGGCAAGCTCATCGCGATTTCGACGCAGGCTGTCTACACCTGAGCCACGCGGCCCGAGGCGAGGCGCGCGTGTTACCTTGAGCGCGCGCCGCGGAAGAGAAGCAACCCTGCGCGCGTTAGTGGTCAGTCATGAAGGTGCGCATCGTCGTGGCCTACCAGCCTCGCTACCGCCGCGGTCATGGGGTCGACTTCGTACCTCCCATCACCGGGATCCACCTCGCGGCTCTCACGCCCCAAGAGCACTCCGTTGAGCTCGTTCATGAGCAGGTGCGCGCCGTGCCCGACGACGGGAACGCGGACCTGCTCGCGCTCTCGTTCTTCTCCGGCTTCGCCCGCTCGGCCTACGCGCACGCCGACCGAGCACGCGCGCGCGGCCTGCCCGTCGTGGCCGGCGGGCCTCACGTCTCCTATTGGGTTGACGAGGCGCTCGAGCACGTCGACGCCGTGGTCATCGGCGAGGCCGACGACATCTGGCCTCGGGTGCTCGAGGACGCGGCGCGCGGATGCCTGAAGCGCGTCTACCGAGGCGGGCCTCACTCGATGCGTGGATTGCCCACGCCGCGCTACGACCTCCTCGAGGACTCGTTCGTGGTTCGTCACGTGCTGCAGGCGACGCGCGGGTGCCCCTTTTCGTGCCGCTTCTGCACGGTTCCCGACTTGAATCCGGGCTTTCGCGTCCGCCCCATCGACGATGTGCTGCGCGACCTGTCGACGGCACCAGAAGACGCGCCTTGGCACGAGCGTCTCGCTTGGTTCTGGGACGACAACCTGCTCGTCAAGCGGCGATGGGCGAAGGAGCTCCTCGGCGCCATGCGCGGGCTCGGTCGCGAGTGGCTCACGCAAGCGTCCATCGACATCACCCATGACGATGAGCTGCTCGATCTCATGGAGCGCTCAGGTTGCATCGGGATCTTCCTGGGCATCGAGAGCCTCGACGCCGTCAACTTGGAGAGCGTCGACAAGCGGCAGAACCACGTGAACGAATACGCGCGAGCCATCCAGAAGCTCCACGACCGCGGCATCGCGGTGATGGCGGGGTTCATCTCCGGCTTCGACGCGCAAACCGAGGCGTCGATCGCCGACACGGCCGACCGGCTCAATGCGATCGGCGTCGACGTGCCGTTCCTCAGCATCATGACGCCGTTTCGCGGCACGCCGCTCTACGACGATCTCCTCCGCAGCGATCGCATCCTTCGCGATCGTGATTGGGGCCACTACAACGGGTACAACGTGGCGTTTCGGCCTGCCCGCATGAGCCCCGAGGCGCTCCTTGGTGCGCATCGCGCGATGTGGCGCCGAGCGTTTTCGCCGAGCCTCGTGGCGGAGCGGCTCGCGCGGGCGGCGAAGCTTCGTCCCGGGGCGTTTCGACTCGCCCTCGCGATGAACGGGTTCTACGGCGCCAAGGCTTTCATGGGAAACGGACCGCGTGACGCGCCGGTCGGGGGCAAGGCGATCGCGCACGCCGCGCCCGATGACGTTCGTCCGAGCACGCTCCGCGGCGAGAGCGCCCGCGGTGGCGAAGGGGAGGTCATTCCCCTTCGGGTCTCATCTCCCCGTCGCGCTTTGTGAGTGCATGCAGAATGCACGTGGCGCTAGCTGCGGCAGCCGCCTCGGCGGTCGGCACCGCTTTGCGCCCCGCCTCCACTCCCGCCCTCGGACACGGCGACGACGCGACGGATTGAGCGGAGCGGCGAGCGTCCTTGTGCTACGCCAAGCCCATGGCTCGCATGACGCTCTCCCTGCCGTTCGCGCTCGCCGCTGCCCTCGTCGCTTCCCTCGCCGCGGCGGCCGACGCGCCGCCGCCGCTGCCCTCGAGCGCCGCACCGACGCCGGCCGCGGTCGAGAGCGCGCCGCCGGCCGCGGCAGAAGCGCCCGCGCCCGCAAGCGCCAACGCGCCCGCGCCGCCGCCACCGGCCTACGTCGCCGAGCCGGCGCCGCCGCCGAGTTGGCCTCAGCGTCGGGGCTTCACCCTCGAGCTCGGCGTGGGCGCCTCTTACACGACCGTGTCGAACACGCCCGCCGCCGACGGCGGCTTCGGCCTGGCGCCGCTCTCGCTCTCGCTCGGCGGCTTCGTCTCGTCGCGCGTTGCCCTCGCGGCTCGCATGGCTGGCACGAGCTTCTTCGTCGATGCGCCACCGAGCCTGCAGATCGCGGGCGCGGGGGCCTCCCTTCGCTCGCACTCCGATCTCGTTCAGATTCTCAATGGCTTCTACGGCCCCACGATTCAGGTCTTCGTCAACGACCATGTGTTCGTCGGTGGTGGAGCTGGCCTTGGCCTCTTTGGCGTCAGCCCGCTCTTCGAGCGGACGGGACCTTTGCCCAAGCTCGAAGCGGGGTTCGCCATGACGGGCCGCGCGGGCTTCGGCTTCTTCGCGCGTGGCCACCACTGGGTTGGCGTGGTGCTCGAGGCCTTCCCAGGCTTCTACAGCGATCGCACCACCTTCGGCATGTCGACGATCCTCCAATGGCAGTACTACTGAGCGAGTGAACGAGCGCCGCGAGGAACGGAGCGCCGAAGCCTCTGACGCGACCGCCGCCGGTTTCCGTCGCGCCGGAGCGTTCGTCTGGGTCGCAGCCACGGGCGCCTACATGGCCACGGCCTCGAAGAGCGCCCTCGGCGGTGACGGCGGCGAGTTCGCCGCGCTCTCGCTGAGCGGTGGCGTGGCGCACCCGCCCGGCTACCCGCTCTTCGTCTTGTACCTGCGCGCCTTCGCGACCCTCTTCGCGTGGATCCCGAGCGTGAGCGCGGCGCACAAGGCGTCACTGGCCGCGGCGCTCCTTGGAGGCCTCGCCGCGTGGCTCCTCTTCCGCGTGAGCGTCGCCTACGGCGCCAGCGTGCGGGCGGCTCTCCTCGTGACCGCGCTCTTTGCGGCGTCGCCGCTCACGTGGGCCCTGTCGACCTACCCCGAGGTGTTTGTTGGCAACGCGTGCCTTGCGCTCGCCATCGCTTGGCTAGCGGCACCGTCCGCGCGCTTCCGCGGCTCGGAGCGCGCCTTCCTCCTCGCGCTTTCGGCGGGCCTCGGCGTCTCGCACCACCACTCCATTGTCCTCGTGTTTCCGCTCGGCGTCGTGGCGTTGCTCGCCGCCGTTCGCGAGACGCAAAGCCTCGCCCGCCTCGTGGTGGGCTCGACTCTCGGGTTCTCGCTGGGCCTTCTCCCTTACGCGTATCCGTGGCTCGCGGGCCGCGGCGCGCTCGGCGCCGACGTCATCGGTTGGGGTGACACAGGCACTTGGTCCGGTCTCGTGCACCACTTCCTGCGTCGCGACTACGGCACCACGAGCCTCGGCGCCAGCGGCCGCGCGAGCGAGCCTCTGGCGCAACTCACGTTCCTGGCCAAGACCCTCATGACCGCCTTCGTCGCGCTGCCGCTCGTCTTTGCGGCGTCGCTCTTCGTCGCTCGCGCCGTCGTCCTTCCAGCGGCCTCGTCGCTCCGTCGTCCACGCCTGGCACTTCTTCTCGCGATCGTCGTGTCGGGGCCGCTCTTCGTCGCGCGCTTCAACATCCCGCCCAAGGGCGTCGGGGCGCTCATCGTCGAGCGGTTTCATCTCTTGCCGGCGGCGCTCTTGTTCGTCTTCGTCGCATCGGCCTTCAACGGATGGCTCGACGCGCTAAGGCCGCTCTATGCGCGCATCGCGCTCGCCGTGGCGCTCGCGTCATCGTCGACGTTCGCGCTCCTCGCGCTCCCCGAGCATCATCGGCCGACCGTCGAGCGCTACGCAGAGAACATTCTCATGACGCTCCCCGAGGGCGCGATCGTCGTGGGCGGCGGCGACCACCGCGCCGGGAGCTTCCTTTACGCCGAGGCCCGCGGCATCCGACGCGACGTCGTCTTTCTTCAACCGTCGCTCCTGCTCTCGCCCGCGATTCATCGCCGCATGAGCGAGCGCCTTCGCATGCCGCTGGTGGGGCCCGTGAACGGGACCCTCGACGCTCACGCGCTTCTGATGCAGCTCGTCCGGTCGGAGCGTCCCATCTTCGTGACCGATTGGCCGGCTCCCGGTCTCGCGGAGCAGTTCCCGAGCTTTCCCATTGGCCCGGTGCTTCGTCTGGTGAAGGACCGCGCCGACGTTCCGCCGCCGCTCGAGGTGCTTCGCTACAACGACGAGCTGATGGGGCGCATGCGGCTCGAGGACGCGCCGCCTCTTCGTGGAACCTGGGCGGGCTCCCTGGCGGACGACTACGCGCGGCCTTGGCGCGCGCTCGCGTTGGCGTTCGCGCAATCCCCGCGACTCGCGGCTGAATGCGCCGAGCGCGCAGAGAGGCTCGCGCCGCGGTGAGGACCATCGAGGCACCGTTGCCTGCGATGCGCGCCCCCGCGGTCCAAGAGAACGTGCGTGAGGCAGGTCATCATCGCGATGCTTCAGCGTTGCGCGTGGAGCGGTCCAATGCTGAACTGGCGGTCCAGAGGGGGTCGAAATGGGTCAATTGATTCGGGCGTGGACTGGCGTTCTCGGGGGGGGCTTTTTGCGACTTCTCGGCGGATGTGGGCCCGTCGATGAAAGTTCGGGGCCCGTAGGGAACTCTGGAACCACGGCCACGCTCTCGGTTGGGCCGCGGCTACTCGACTCGGGGAGTTCGGCGTGGACCGCTTCCACGTCGACGCTCAGCGCGGCACACCGGGCAGAAATCCTGGCCCGGAAGGTACCGGGTTGCCACCAGGCACCTGGCCGGTGCGCCGGAGTGTCGAGGCCCTTCGCGACAAGGCGCAAGGCCTCCCGCCCAGTACCCTCGTTCGCGTGATCGCCAAGTTGCCCGACCCCGAAGTGTTCGCCATGGCGAAAGACCTGAGCGACATCGAGCGGGCGACTTCGGTGCAGGGGCGAGCCTCGCGCCTGCGTCCGATTCAGGATGGGTTCGAGGCAGCGGTCCGCGCGCACGGCGCAAAAGACATTTCGAAATTTTGGATCGACAACTTGGTTGGGCTCACGTTGCCCGCAGGGCGCCTTGGCGCGGCGCTGAGTATTCCTGGCGTTCTGGACTGGGACGAAGTTCGCTCCGACGGTCGCGACGCGACCGTGTACTGGGACATGACGCACGTTCGTGCGGCGGCCGGCTTCAACGACTACATAGACGCCGGCTATCGAGGTCAGTCGGGGTCGCGAGCGTATGCCGGCCAGGCCCCCGTCAGAGTTGGAATCATGGAGTTCCAACGGCAGGACATCAGCGCGCTCAACTGGGTCTCTTGGAACCATCCCGGATTGGTCACGGGCCGCTTGCTGAACGCGCGGATTTGCTCTGCGGCGCTGTGCGCGGAGAGCTCGGGCTGGCTACCGAGCTACTCGAGTCACGGGACAGCGACGACTGGCTTCGTTGCGGGGTCGATCGAAGGGTTTGGCGGCCCGTTCATCTACACGCCAGAAGACGAAGTCGCCCGCAGCGGAGTCTCCTCAGGCGCGACCATGCACTACTACCTGGTTGGAACGACCGAGGCACTCATTCGAGGCCTAGAGGATGGGGTGGGCACGCTCGCGCTCGACCTAATGAACATGTCGTTCACCATTTGCGATCGGTGCGGCGCGAACACGCCCGGCTATGACTGCGGGTTCATCAACGGCGCAATTCGAAATGCCCTCAACAACGGTCTGCTTGTCGTTGCTGCGGCCGGAAATGACGGTCACGCGGGCATCGCCTGCACGCAAGGCTACCCGGCAATCTTGCCGGAGACCCTTGCCGTTGGCGGATACGATTCGTCCTGGAACGGGCAAACGGTGCTGGCTGATAAGCCGGTAGCCGGAAACTACTACCCTGACGGAGGGGGGATCACCGGCACTGCTCGAGGCGGTGTGGCGATGCGCACCTTCGCTGGTACGTCAAGCGCGTACGCAGGCGTGGATATTCTCGGCCCCTATCACGTCGGGTACGCCTATGGCAACCCCGCCGACCCGTTGAAGGTCTACTATCCCTTCTCCGGTACGTCGGCATCCGCTCCCGTCTTGACGGGCGCCCTTGCGCTGCTCAAGTCGGGGTTCTACGGGCTGCGAGGCCGGCAGCTCAGCGCAAAAGAACTCATTCCGCTAGCCCTCGTCATGGGTGATTCCTTCGCGCACGTGGCTGACGGGGTTGCCAATACCTACATCCGTGCCGACATGAGTGACGTTTCGGGGGCCGGCCGATTGCGAATGCGCCTTCCTTCGAATGCCGCGTTTCCCGGGCAAGCGTGGCAGTTCGACGCAGGTAGCTTTGACCTCCGAAGTACTGACGTCCGCATCGGCGAGCTTGCTACGCCGTTTACTCACCATCGGTACGCGCTGACCTGGTACGGCGAATCGACGGATGCGCTTTCGGACGTCGATGTTGCCGCCTACAGGGTTTGCGGGGGAACCGAGACTCTCATTCGCGCGCACGCCGACTTCGACCCCCGCAAGCGACTCCACACACTCGGGACCGACGTTCCGCCCGGTTGCACGTTGCGGGTGAAGGTCGCTCCTGTCGCCTTCCCCCCCGGCAAGACGCTGCGTCTGTACGACGCGTGGCTCTGGCACAACGGGGTGGACCCGTGAGGCGGGCACGCGTCGGGCTCGCCGTCGCGAGCCTTGGGCTCATCCAGTGCGCGAACTGCACGTCCGCTACCGCCCCGAATCTCGCCGACGCTTCTACCGCCGACGCGGGCTCACTTGATGGAAGCGTTGACGCCGCGGTCGACTCGGCACCGGCCAGCTCTCACGTCTGCTGGAACGCACCGGCAACCAGCGCCTGCCCGCCGGGCTGTGTTGAGCAGCCCGCTGATCTCCTCGACCGCGCGGCCAACTGCCTTCGCAGGGTTCGCGCGTGGTGTGGACCACCTCAGAATGTCGGGGTACCACCCGAGGGAAATTGCAGCGTGAGAGAGCGAGACGGCCAGTTGATGCTATTTCGCACCAGCGTGAGTCGGCCCCCGCCGCTCGAGGTCGCGGGGAATCGCCCGTGCACGGACGCGGAAGACCTTGAGATACGCAGCGTTGGATTCTGCCCCTAGAACTCTCCGCGCCGGCCCGGTTGAGAGTCGAGAGGCTCGCGCCGCGGTGAGGGCTCGCCGATGAGACGGCCCGCGAGCGCGTCGGGGTTGAATGCTGGCGAGCGCCGGGGCAACGTTCATGCGATGAACGCGATGCGACGGCCGTTCGCCTTGGCCCTGGCGGCCCACGCCGTCGCGGCGGTGGCGCTTTCCGTCGCGCCGACTGGGCCGCCGTCGGAGCTGGAGCCGCGGCGCGCGCTCGCGACGGAGTCCACCTTCGAGGTCGAGCTGTTGCCGCCCGCCAGCGGTCCGACTCCAGGTCCGACGGCGGCTCGGCTCGCGACGCTGCGGGCGCCTTCGCCGCTTCATGCGTCCGGCCTGGCGGCGCGCCGCGTGGCGGAGACCGGCCCAGAGGCGTCGCCGATCGTGCCGCCCGTCGTGCCTCCGGCGCCGAGCTCGCCGGACGACGAGTCGTGGTCGCTCGGCGCCCTTGGTCCCGCTCCCGCATCACTCGGCGCGCTCGGTCTCGGAGAACGCACCGGCGCGCTCGCTCGCCAAAGCGGCATCGTGAATGAAACGGCCGGCGCAGAGCCGGCTCCTCCGATGCGCCCGCTCTTCGAGGCGCTCGACCGAGTCGAGCGCGAAGCCGGGCACGGTCGCGGTGTTCCGCTGCGTTCTGCCGTGGCCGAGGCCGCGCGCGGCGCGTCGGCGCCCATGGCTGGCGTCGCGCTCTTCGAGATCACCGTCGGCCCAAAGACACCGGCGCAAACGCGGCTCGTCGAGGCCTCCTCCGATGCGGCCGGTTGGGCGAGCCTCGCCAAGACGATCGACTCGCTCGCGCGCGCCAAGACGGTCCGGTTGCCGCCGTCCGGCGAAGGTCTGCGCGTCGTCGTCCGCGTCGAAGCCGAGCTGCGCCTCCCCGATGGCCGCCCTGCGAAAGACCTTGGGGTGCACGGTGCGGTGTCGACGAGGCTTGCGCTGCGCGCGGATGCGGGAGCGGGGGAGTCCAAGCTCGTCTTGCCCGAGGCGACCCTCAAGTTCGAGGGGAAGGTTTGCAGCCTCGCGCTCACGTTGGGCGTTGGCCCCGCGCCCATCTCCGGCGGCTGCGCTCCCGAGATGATCGGCACGCGTGCTTCGCGGCAAGTGCGCGCCGAGCTCGTGAGCGAAGAGCGCATCAGCCAGGCGCGGTGAGGGGGCACGAAGGTATGGCCGACGCGATCGACCCCGTCATCTCTCATCCTTCGCGACTTCGCCGCTCCTCCGGGTCGCCCCAGAGCCCCGACCGTCGACAACGGCGCCCGAAGCGATACCTTCCGAACGCCAACGCCCGGGAGGACACACGATGAACGCAGGCACCACGCACGACGAGGCCTTGATCGACGCCACGCTCAACGCCACCGCCGAGACCATCAGCGATATGGTCACGAGCGCGCTCCACAACGGTCATGCGCTCGGTGATCTCGCCGTCGTCGTTCAGCGCGCTTTTGACGGGCGCGTCCGGATGGGGTGCGCGCGGCGCATCGACGTCGCACGCCAATTCGGAGGCGATCCGCGACTCGCCGCTGACAAGCGGAAGGCCGTGAGCGAGGCATGCCAAACGACGCCGCCCGACCAGCTCCCCATCGTGCTCTTGGTGGAGACCGAAGGCTACGTTGCGGTCGGCGTGCGGCAAGGTCGCGGCGAGGTTGGCGCTCTCTCTTGAAGCGTGCCTCGTGACCCCCTCCACTCGCACCATCCTCGAAACCCTCCCGAAGCCTCGGCTCGAGGAGCTCGGTCGCTCGTTTGCGGTCACGGTGCCGCCGAGCGCGACGCGTGAGGCGCAGGTAGCCTCCCTTGTAGAGGCCGGCGTCATCCGCTTTCGCGACTTGCTGGCGGCGCTCGGGCGCGACGAGCTCAAGGCCGCGTGTCGCTCCCATGGCCTCGACGACTCGGGCCGCGCGCGTCCCCAGCTCGCGGCACGCCTCCTTCAGGCGCACGGCGCCACCGAGACTGCGCCGCCCAAGCCCATCTTCACGGCGAACGCCGTGCCTCGCTATGCACCGCGTCCCGGCGACATTGTTCGTGTGCGGCACCGGCAGTGGCTGGTTGAGGGCGTCGTGCCGCCTCCCGAAGAAGGCCACGCAACTCTCGTTAAGCTCGTGTGCCTCGACGATGACAACCAGGGGCGGAACCTCGAGGTCGCCTGGGAGCTCGAGCTTGGCGCGAAGGTCCTTCAGCCCGAGGCGCACGGGCTCGGCGCGCGCGCGGGCGCCGGCATCGATCCGCCGCGTCACTTCGCCGCGTACCTGCACGCCCTCAAGTGGAGCGGCGTCTCGGCCACCGACGCGAAGCTCTTTCAGTCGCCCTTTCGCGCCGGCATCAAGCTGATGAACCATCAGCTCACGCCGCTTCGTAAGGCGCTCTCGCTCCCACGTGCCAACATCTTCATCGCCGACGACGTCGGCCTCGGCAAGACCATCGAAGCGGGCCTCATCGCGCAAGAGTTGCTCTTGCGCCAGCGCGTGGAGTTCATTCTCATCGTCTGCCCGGCCTCCGTCTGTCTCCAATGGCGCGACGAAATGCAGAAGCGCTTCGGCCTGCACTTCGAGGTCATGAACCGCGCCTTCATCGGGCGGCGTCGCCAGGAGCGCGGCTTCGGCGTGAACCCTTGGAGCACGCACACGCGCTTCATCGTCTCGCACCCCATCCTTAGGCGACCCGAGTATCGCGACCCGCTTATCCAACACATCGGCGAGAAGGCGACCAAGAGCCTTCTCATCCTCGATGAGGCGCACGTGGCCGCTCCGGCTGGCGCGACTCGCTACGCGGTCGATTCGAAGATCACCGACGTGATCCGCGACGTCGCGAGGCGCTTTGAGAATCGCCTCTTCCTCAGCGCGACGCCGCACAACGGCCACTCGAACAGCTTCTCCGCGCTCCTCGAGCTGCTCGATCCGCAGCGCTTCACGCGCGGCGTGCCCGTTCGGGGTCGGCGGGAGCTCGACGCGATCATGGTCCGCCGCCTCAAGGAGGACTTGCGCCAGCTCGGGGTCGAGCAATTCCCGAAGCGCCTCCTTGTGCGGCATGCCGTCGGCGAGCCCGCCTCGCCGGAGCTCGAGTTGGCGCGCCAGCTCGCCGAGTACACCTCGCTCGTGAAACCCGAGCGCGGCGGGCTGGGAGGCAAGCTCGTCTTCATCAACCTTCAGAAGCGCCTGCTCTCGAGCGTTGAGGCCTTCTACCGGACCCTCGAGGCACATCACCGCGCGGTCCTCGAGGGGCGCGCGAAGGTCGCGATTCAGGTCCCACTCCTCGTCGACGACGACGAATACGGCATCGACGACGACGACATCGACGAGGCCGACGGCGCGCGCGTGGCCGCCGCGTCGCGGGAGTTGAGTCCGACGGACAAGGCCAAAGCGCTCCTCGAGCAAATGCTCACCGCTGGGAGACAACGTCGCGGCGCCGCCGACGCGAAGGTGGAGCGCTTGGTGTCGTGGATTCGAGAGAATCAGTGCTCGGCCGTGGCCGTCGGCGGGCCGTCGGCCAAGGCGACCAAGACGGAGCGCCAGTGGAGCGATCGGCGGGTCCTTATTTTCACGGAGTACGGCGATACGAAGCGCTACCTCCGGACACTCCTCAACGGCGCCGTTGACGGCACCCAGGATGGGGACGCTCGCATCATGGAGCTTCACGGTGGAATGTCGGACGAGCAGCGCGACGAGGTGCAGCGCGCGTTCAATTCGCCGCCAGACAAGCACCCGGTGCGGATCCTCCTGGCGACCGACGCCGCGCGCGAGGGTGTGAATCTTCAGGGGCACTGCGCCGATCTCTTTCACTTTGACGTGCCGTGGAACCCGGCGCGCATCGAGCAACGAAACGGCCGCATCGACCGCACGCTCCAGCCGGAGCCGGAGGTGCGCTGCCACTACTTTCTCTATCCTGACCGCACCGAAGACATCGTCCTCGAGAAGCTCGTCGCCAAGGTCGACGTCATTCAGCGCGAGCTAGGGTCCATCGGCTCGGTCCTCCTCGATCGCTTCGGTGAAGTGATGGACGCGGGCATCGACGACAAGACCGCGCGAAAGCTCGAAGCGGCCGAAGAAGCCGGCGCCTTGAAAAAGGCCGCGACCGACGAGCTGGAGTCGCAACGGGGCGAGCTTGCGCGCGTGAAGGAGGAGATCGAAGAGGCCGGGGTGCTCCTCAACCGATCGAGCAAGGTGATGGACTTCGACCCGGCGCTCTTGCGAGACGCGCTCGACGTCGGCCTCGAGCTGCTTGGCGCGCCGCGCCTAGTGGCGAGCAAGGTCGATGGTGCCGACGCGTGGACCGTGCCCGAACTCCCGGCCTCGTGGCAGCCCACGCTGGACAGCTTGCGGCCGGCGCGCGGCCGAAACGAATACCTATGGGAGTTTCGCAAGAAGGCGCCGCAGCCCGTTGTCTTCCGGCCACCGCCCAAGGTGAACAGCGAGCTTTCGCACCTGCACTTGCAGCACCCGTTCGTGCAGCGCGTGTTGGGGCGCTTTCTCTCGCAGGGCTTCAGCGCGCACGATCTAAGCCGTGTCACCGTCGTGCGCACGAGGCACGACGCCCTCACGCGGGTCATCGCCTTCGGCCGGCTATCGCTCTTCGGACCCGGCGCGACGAGGCTCCACGATCAGCTCATCAGCGTGGCGGCGCGCTTCGTGGACGGGAAAGAAGACGAGCTCAAGCCGTTCGCCGAGGACGCCGATCGCAAGGCCGTCGACATGCTCGAACAGGTCTTGGCCGAGTCACCCACGCTGGACGGCGTGTCTGACGCCGTGCAGAACAAGCTGCTCGCCGCGAGCCCGAAGGTCTTCTCGAGCTTGTGGAAGCAGATCCGCGATGAGGCCGATGCCGTCGCACACGACGCCGAGCGCAAGCTGACGCAGCGCGGTACCGAAGAGTCGGAAGCCCTACGCGGCATCTTGGCGACGCAGCGCGCCGCGATCATCGCGGAGATCGAACGGCGCGCCCAGCTCTCCTTCGACGACCTGAACCTCGACAAGCGCGAGCAAGATCAGTTCAAGAAGGAGCAGGCCTTCATGGGCGATCGCCTCGTCGACATCCAGCTGGAGCTAGAGCGCGAGCCCCAGCAAATTCAAGCGCTCTACCGCGTGGCGCTACGCCGCCTCGAGCCCGTTGGCTTGGTGTTCCTGTGGCCGGAGACGAGGGGATGACCGATCTCGATCGCCGCTTTCATGAGACCTGGCTCGGGATGGTGCAGCCCATTGATGGGCTCGTCGTCTCGATCCCCGTCCTCGTGGATGCCCAATGCATGGAGCGGCAGCCGCCCCACGTGCAGGCGACGCTCCTCGAACTCTGCCCGCCAACGCGGCAAGGCGAAGCGGGCCCCGAGGGCTACGCCGTGGCCGACCTCTTGGCGCTCTTCACCGGTCTCCTCGGCTACGCGCCCGATGCCTTCGACGTCGGCGACGCGCTGCCGGAGGCGCTCTCGCTCTACGTGCCCGAGGGCAGGCAGACCGTGCGCGCCACGCTGGGACTCAGAAAGCTGGGCGCGGACGCCGCGAGCGGTTCGGCGGCCGCGGGCGAGACCACCTACGAGATGCTCGTTTGGGACATCGGCGCCGGCGCCGGGGCTGGCCAGGCGCGCAGCCTCGATCTCGACAAGCCCGAGACGGTGACCGGCCCGTGGGACTACCCGCCGAGCGCGAAGTTCGAGCGGCTCTTGCGCCATGCGCGCGTGCCGGTGGGCCTCCTCACGAACCGCGAGGTGGTGCGGCTCGTGTACGCGCCTCACGGCGAGTCGTCCGGCGCCATCACGTTTCGCATCGACGACATGGCGAGCGTGGGCGGCCGGCCCATCCTCGACGCCTTCGTGATGCTGCTCTCGGCGAGCCGCTTCTTCGGCGTGGCCGAGGAGCGCGCCCTGCCCGCCCTGCTCGCCGAGAGCCGCAAGCGCCAGGCGAACGTCACGAACGACTTGGCCGATCAGGTCTTCGCCGCCCTTCAGATCTTGCTCCGCGGCTTCGAGGCCGCCGCCGAGCGCGACGGCGAGCACGCCAAGGCGCTCATGGACGACGCGCTCGCGCGGGGCGCCGATCACGTCACCAAGGGCCTGCTCACGGTGCTCCTCCGCTTGGTCTTCGTGCTCTACGCAGAGGATCGCGGGCTCTTGCCGACGGATCGGGCGTTTTATGCCAAGAACCTCTCGGCGCTCGGGCTCTTCGAGGAGCTTCAGGCCGACGTCGGCGCGTACCCCGACTCGATGTCTCGCCGCTTCGGCGCGTGGGGCCGCCTCGTCGCGCTCTTTCGCGCCATCTACCTCGGCGTCTCTCACGCGAGCGCCACGTGCGACGTGCACATGCCCGCGCGACGCGGCTCGCTCTTCAACCCGCACGAATACCCGTTCCTCGAGGGCTGGGGCCCCGGCGGAAGCGCTCCCATCACCCAAGCGGAAGATCGCGCGGCGGTGCGCGTGCCGAGCGTCGATGACGAGACCGTGTTTCACATGCTCGAGAAACTGCTCGTCTTTGAAGGCCAGCGCCTCTCGTACCGCGCGCTCGATGTCGAGCAGATCGGCAGCGTCTATGAGGCCCTCATGGGCTACCACGTGGTGCGCGTGCCGACGGCGGCTGTGTGCACCAAGCCCGATCGGTTGTGGATCTCGGCTGCCGAGGTGACGGAGGTTCCTGCGGCGCGCCGCGCGAAGTGGCTCAAGGAGACCATCGGTCTCTCGACCGCGCAGGCCGAAAAGCTGAACGACGCGCTCAAGGACGCTGGCGACGACGACGCGGTGCTCGAAGCGCTGTCGGCGTTTGCGGCGGGCGGGAAGGCGGGCACCAAGAGGGGCGATCCGTCGCTCTCGCGCGCGAAGGCCGGGCAGCTCGTGCTCCAGCCGGGCACCGAGCGGAGGCGCACGAGCTCGCACTACACGCCGCGCAGCCTCTCGGCGCCCATCGTGTGCCGCACGCTCGAGCCGCTGCTCGCGGTGATGGGCGAGGCGCCCGCATCGGAGCGCATCTTAAACCTCAAGGTGTGCGATCCGGCCATGGGCTCGGGGGCGTTCCTGGTGGAGGCGTGTCGGTTTCTGGCGGATCACGTCGTGGCGGCGTGGACGCGGGAAGGAAAGATCATCGCGCTCGCGGAGGAGCACGGCGACGTGCTCTTGCACGCGCGGCGACTCGTGGCGCAGCGGTGCCTCTACGGCGTCGACAAGAACGACGCGGCCGTCGAGCTGGCGAAACTCTCGCTGTGGCTCGTGACGTTGTCGAAGACGTTGCCGTTCACGTTCTTGGACCACTCGCTTCGCCACGGCGACTCGCTGGTGGGGCTCGATTTCGAGCAGATTCGCGCGTTCCACTGGAAGCGCGCGGACGGCGAGGGTGCCGGTCTGGGCAGCGCCAAGGGCAAGGGCGCGCCGAAGCAGCTCGAGCTCTTTGGTCGCGAGATCGCCGTAGCCCTCGACGAAGCGATTTTGCTAAGGCAGAAGATCGGCGATCTGGGCGATTCACCGGTCGACGATCGCGAGAAGGCGCGCCTCTTCTGGGACGCGCAAGATGCGCTCGATCGCGTGCGGCTCATCGGCGATCTCGTCGTGGGCGCCTTCTTCGCGCACGAGAAGGACAAGGATCGCGAGGCCGAGCGGCGACGACGCGAAGACTTGGTGCGCTACTGGCTCGGTAGCGGCGGCCCGCCGAGCGATGAGCTCCTCGCCATGCAGCGCGACGTGCGCGCGAAGCTGCCGGTGTTCCACTGGATGGCCGAGTTCCCAGAAGTGTTCTACGCGGAGCGGCCGGACCCGCTAGATGACGGCCAAGTGAACCGCGGGGCGTACATGGACGCCCTTCTAGGCAATCCGCCTTTCGCGGGAAAGACGAGGATTGTTGAGGAGAACGGTCCCGGGTATCCGGCTTGGCTCCGCGAAGTGTTTGAGGGGGACACGGGGGTGCGCGGAAATTGCGACCTTTCGGCCTATTTCTTCCGGCGCGGACACGCACTCCTCGGATTTCACGGCTGTCTTGGGTTCATTGCGACCAACACTATTGGCCAGGGCGACACCCGAGCAGTGGGGCTCAAAGCTCTGTGCGACAACGGGGCCCGCATTTATGAAGCAACCAGTTCGTTGCCCTGGCCTGGCGAGGCCGCCGTGAGCGTGGCGGTCGTGCACCTTGCGGTCGGGGCGCCTGTGGCCCGAACAGGGCTCGCTCGCCTCGACGGGGTTGACGTCGGATCGATTGATTCGCGGCTTCGTGAGGGGCTTGAACGCCAAGACGCTTCCTGTTTGGCGAGCAATAGCTCGGGGCTCGTTCACCAGGGCACCATCGTGCTCGGAGCGGGCTTCGTGCTCGACAACGCGGAGACGAAGCGCCTCATGGCATCAGCTCAGAACAAGGAGCGAATATCGCCCTACCTGGGCGGGGAGGACGTGAATTCAAGTCCGACGCACGAGCCCAGCAGGTACGTCATCAACTTCGGGGCGCTTGGGCTAGAGACGGCGGAGCAGTGGCGCGACCTAATCCAAATCGTCCGGGAGCGGGTCAAACCTGAGCGAGACCGGCAGCAGGGCAATAACTCCACCAGCCTCAGACGGAAGCGGATCTGGTGGCAGTTTGACGGCATTCGCCCCGAACTCTACGAGGCGATCGGTTCGCTCGCTCGATGTTTGGTTACGAGTGCAGTCTCCAAGCACCGCTGCTTTAGCTTCTCGCCGTGCGGTGCCGTCTTCGATCAACGCCTGTTTGTGTTTCCCTTTGAGACCTGCGGTCCGTTTGCCGTCTTGCAGTCGCGCGCTCACTGCGCGTGGGCGCTTATGCAAGGTTCGTCACTTGAGGACCGGCCAACCTACAGGGCTTCATCTTGCTTCGAGACCTTCCCATTCCCAAGCCCGATCCGCGCGCCGTCATCCCTGCGCTCGAGGACATCGGGCAGCGGCTCTATGACTTCCGTGCGAAGTACATGGTCGACGAGAACGTCGGCCTAACCGTCACGTACAACCGGCTGAAAGATCCCGCGTGCACCGAGCCGCGGATCCTCGAGCTGCGAAAGCTCCACGAAGAGATGGACCAGAAAGTCCTCGAGGCGTACGCCGAGGGCGACGCCGACGGCCGCTGGCTCGATCTCGCCGTGCCACCGTTCTGCCCAATGAACGACGCCGACAAGAAGAAGCTCGAGGCCTTCGAAGACGGGGTGATCGACCGCCTCTTCGTGCTCAACGCCAAACGCGCCGAAGAAGAGAAACTCGCCGGCCTCGGCCCAAAGCAAAAAGGCGCAAAGGCGAAGGAGCCCGCGTCGAAGGGGACGAAGTCCGCGGCGAACACGGGCAAGGAGACGAAGGCAGCGGGGAAGGCACCGGCGAGCGACGCGGCGGCGGCGACCGCGACCGATGCGCCGGCCGCAGTGGTGGGCGCGACGCCGGCGAAGAAGCGGAAGGGCAAGAAGGTCGACCCAGCGCAGGCGTCGCTCTTGGGGAGTGAGGGCGACGAGGAATGAGCGAGGCGGGGGGCAAAGCGAATAGCGGGAAGAGATTCCTGTTGGTCGCCACCGAATGGGACTCATCCCATGGCGGCATCAGTACGTTCAATCGCCACCTCGCGCGCACCCTCGCGGAGGAGGGGCAAGACGTCGTTTGTCTCGTGCCGCGGCCGACCTCGGATGAGCAAGAGCGCGCGCGTGCCGTCAACGTGCGCCTCGTCGGCGCTCGACGCACCCTCGGCGACGACCTGCTCGCGCTTAGCCGGAAGCCGGACGACCTCGCGGACGTCGATGTGATCGTTGGCCATGCCCGTATCACCGGGCCTGCGGCGCTGGTCTTGAAGCAAGACCACTTTCCGAATGCCCGCTACGTGCACTTCCTTCACATGGACCCGGGCGCGATTGAACCCTTGAAGGGAGTGGCCGGACCCGAGCAGGAGTCCCGCGCGCAAAC
This sequence comes from Myxococcales bacterium, assembly GCA_016703425.1. Lineage (NCBI taxonomy): Bacteria > Pseudomonadati > Myxococcota > Myxococcia > Myxococcales > Myxococcales bacterium. Next base: position 1,102,938 of record JADJCA010000002.1, on the reverse strand, counting down.
GCGGTACGACCTCGAACGCAACCTTAGCCAGCACGCCGACGTCGTCTTCGCGGTCGGACCTGAGCTTCGGAGGGCGTTCAGCGCTTGCCTGGCCGCACGAGAGCATCACCTTCACACCTTTGTTCCTGGGCTCTTCCCACGCACGTTGGCCGACAGGGCACCAGCCGAGCTCGACTGCCTACTGTTCGGCCGACTCGAAGACTTCAACTTGAAAGGTTGCGACCTCGCGGCCCTCGCTATGAAGGAGGTCGTCAAGCACCCAGACCTCGGAAACAGCACCTTCCGATTGCGAGGCGCCGCGCCCGGCACCGAGCATCAGGTGCGAGAGAGAGTCCAACAGCTCGCCGGAAGGGCGAGGGTCCGAGTTTTGACGTACACGAGCGACGCGAACGTCCTCCTTGGTGACATCCGTGCCGCGACGGTCGTGTTGGCAACCTCGCGTGAGGAGGGGTTCGGATTGACGGGGCTGGAGGCCATCTCCGAAGGTGTACCCGTTCTCCTGGGCAAGACGAGCGGTCTGGCGCAAGAGCTGCAGCGCGTCCTCCGAGAATCCGCCGGCGAATACGTGGTCGACCCGGAGGACGGCCCGGAAGTTCTTGCAAGCGCCATCGCTCGCATCATGAGGGACCCGGCAGGCGCAGATGATCGCGTGCGCCGATTGCGCAACGACATGGAGTCACATTTCAGTTGGGCCCGCTCGGTCCGCGAGATGTTGCGGGTTATCGAGGGCGGCGAGGCGTCGCTCCCCCGCCGCGATGGGGGCAGCGCGGCGCCCGTTGTGGAGAGCTTCTTAGACAAGTGCAAGGTGGACCTCCGACGCGCGTCCGCGCCCCTGCTGATGTGGCGTCAAATGGCGGACGGCGAAAGCTGGTTGAAACGCCCAGAGTTCGCGGCGCTTCTGAGCCCCGACCACCCAATCGTCGTATTGGTTGGTGATCCCGGTAGCGGAAAATCTGCACTGCTGTCGAAGTTCGCGGCGGAAGAGCTCGACGCTGGCGCGACGGTCTTGGCCATCAAGGCGGATCGTCTGCCGTCAACGGTGCATGACGCGACTACGCTCGCGACGGCAATCGGCTTCGTCGGCGATGTCGGCGCCACGCTCGCGGGTCTCGTGGGGACCGGGCCCACGATTCTGATTCTCGACCAACTTGACGCGCTGGCCGACCTCGTCGACCACCGCACCGAGCGGCTGAGCGTATGCCTCGACCTCATCGAACACGTTGCGCGTGCCGGGGTCCGGGTTGTGGTGTCGTCGCGTCCGGTCGATCTCGCTCACGACATACGCTTCGACAGACTGCAGTCCGCGCCACGCGTGACCCTCGCCCTGCCTCCCGCAAGTGAAGTGGCGCGGGTGCTCGAACGAGCGGGCGTGGCACCGGTTTCCGCCGAACTGCTCGAACACCTGCGGTCGCCGCAAGCTCTCACCGTGTTTCTGCAAATTCGTCGCGGCGCGGCGGCGCAGCCGCCGGTCGAGACGTATCAGCTGATGCTTGCTCGCCTGTGGGCCAGCGAGCTTGGCTCACCCGGTGACACCGACTTGGCTCTGGAAGCGGTCGCTTGCGCCGTCGCACGAGAGATGAGTGCCCGCGAGGAGCTGCGGATTGACCCAGCCGTCGCCGAACTGACCGAGCCGCAGGTCTTTGCACTCGAACGGGCCAACATCCTCGCGCGCGGTGATGACGGGCGCATCAGCTTCGTGCATCAAACCGTCTTCGAGTTTGCCCTCGCCCGGGACTGCCTCCGGACCGGCGGGCGCTTGGTGAACTTCGTGACCGGGCGTGAGCAAAGCCTTGGGGTGCGCGGCCACCTTCGCGCAACATTGACGCATCTTCGTGCTGCGGCTCCGGCGCGCTACCACGAGGAGTTGCGTGCTCTCCTCTCTATGCCGCCGCGAGCGCATGTCCGCGCGCTGCTGCTCGAAGTCGTGGGGGCCGCGGACGCACCGACACCCGACGAACTCGTCCTCGCAACGGCCACTCTGGGGGAGGCCGGTTGGGCTCGAGAGGTGTTGCTGCGCACCGTCGAGAAGAAGCGCGGCTGGTTCGATGCCTTCTACGACGTTCAACTTCCCACGATGATGAGCGGCCCGGATCCGTATCTTGCAGGCGGGCTGCTCCTTGCTGGGCTTACGCATTCCTTGCCGCGCGTGGCCTTTTTGGTTGAGGAACACTGGCTCCGCGAAACGGGGCGACACAGGGCGATCGCTACGCTCCTATGGGTGTGCGAGGACCCCTGGCCCGCCCAATTTGTCCCGTGGCTCGGCGCGATCCTCAAGGCTGGCGGCGTCGACGCCGACATGGTTGAGAGGCTGCTCTACACTGCGATCAAGCGTTGTCCTGAGGCCGCCATCGACATCGTGGAGCATCAGGTGTCTACGCTCGTCGCGAAGGCTTGTGCGGAGCTGCCGTCCGACACCGCTAAGGCCTATCGACGCGCGATTGAGCAGAGTGGACGGCTTCACTTTCTCGTGGACGCGGCGAACGCGGCGCCCGCTCTCTTCTTCGAGAGGGTGTTTCCCATCTTCGCGAGGGCGGTCGAGGCATTTGTGGAGGAGGCTCGGAGTGATCTCAGCTATGCGGATGACGAGCTAGACGAGACTCGCCCCACGTCGGAGTTCGGTGCGGTTCACGAGCTTGCTGCCGCCTTGCACGTCGGCGCCGAGGCCGTCGGCCGCGAGCCGATGACGCTGCAGGCCATCCTGGCTAAGTACCAATCCAGCAGCGCACTCGCCGTTCATCGCTTCCTTCAAATCGCGTTGCTCGCTGCGCCGTCCAGCGAGTCGGAAGTTGCGCTGGCATACCTTGAGAAAGATCCGCGACGGCTCGTTGTTGGCAACCACCAGAACCGCGAGGAGCAGTCGGTCGAGCTGTTGGGCTCGCTCGCGCAACGGTTGTCGGCGGATGCAGTCGGTCGGCTCGAAGCCAAGGTACTCGAGTCGAAGATCGACGAAGCTCTGCCTGGCTCGGACGAGCAGAGGAATGTCTACGCCGAGGAAAGCAACGCCGCGCATCGCGTGCGCCTCCTCCGCGCCCTCGGCTCGGCTCGCCTCTCGCAATCGAGCCAAACCTTCGTTGCCGTCCAGAGCGCTCGGCTGCCCGCGGACCTCCTCGAGCCGAGTCCATCGGTTCGCGCCAGCGCTATTGGTTCGCCGCTGACCGCTGATGAGCTGGCAAAGCTCCCGAACGACCGGATCGTCGCTACCTTTGCGCGGCTGCCGGACAGCACGGGCTGGCACGACCCAGACGACTGGACGGTCGGCGGAAGCATCCAGCTGTCGCAGGCACTCGCTGACTTTGCGAAGGCCAATCCGGAGCGTGCGATCCCGCTGCTCCAGGCCTTCCACCCCGCCACCCATGTCCAGCCCGTGGCTCATGCGATCACCGGGCTGGGCGAGGTGATCGAGCAAGCTCGGTTGGAGGAGCTGGTTCGCTCGCTGGCTGAGCGCGGCTTTGGTGCGTCTGAGCGTTTTCGCGTGGACGCAGCGAGAACGCTGGCACGTCGCATCTGGAATGGCGGGCGCCTTGCGCCGGAAACCGAGACCCTCGTCAGAAGCTGGGTTCGCGATGGTGATGCGCCTCCTCCCGACATTCGGGGGCCCGCGCAACCGGAGCGCCCCGCCCCGATTCTGTTTGGGCCTTCCGGTGGGCGCCTCCCGGAAGGGAACTACCCCCTCTTCGAACTCTTGACGCGCAGCTACCTGTCTACGCCAGAACCCCGGCCCGATGAGTGGGCTCAGTTCGTCCGCCAACACTTGGCGCGCCGCGAAGACCCGCACGTTTGGAAGTGCGTCGTGCGCGACGAATGGCGAGCGTTTGTCCGTCACGACAGCGCCGGCGACCTGCTCGCCGGCGTTTTTGAGGCATTTCCGGCCGTCCTTGCAAGTAAGTCGGGGGTGCGTCAGATCGCGCGCTTGGCGCCAACGCTTTCCGTCGAGCGCTTCTCTGAATGGCTCGCCCAACTGCGCGCGGCGGAGTGGCCACTTGCGGGCCAGGCGTACGGTGAGCTGCTGACTTGGGCGGCCACCCGGCCCGGGGCGCCAAACGCGATGACCGATGAGCTCGCAAGGGTGGTCGGAGCGGCTGTTGATGACGACCATGCCCAACACGAGGTCATTCTGGGGGTGGCCTACGTTCTCGGCGAGATCTGGCACATGCCTGAACGTCGAGCCATCGCGACGCGTCACATCGTCGCGCTCCTGCCCCGCGTAGACCACGAAGATATCGCTGGCGCGCTGCATCGAATGTTCGCCGAGCCCGCGTATTGTGACGCCGCGTCGCGACAGGTCCTCAACGCGTTCTGCGCGGCGCCGCGCGCGCTTGGCTTCGCCACCGGCGGCTGGGTCGTCGACACACTCCGCGACCTCATGGTGTGCGAGCCGGAGCTGGTCGTTAAGGTTGCGAACGCCTTAGTGGATGAGACGGCCCAGCGCCACCAAGGCGTCCTGTTCGCGAATGGGCGCTCGCTGGTCGATCTTGCACTTACCTTGGGTCGACTCGGCGAGCAGGTTCGCGAAGGCGCGCTCTTGCTCTTCGAGAAGTTGCTGGAGCACAACGCGTACGGCGCGCGTGACGCACTCGCAGCGATCGACGGGCGGAGAGCGCCAGGCGCTGCGCCCCCGCGGCGCCGCCGGCGATGGGCGTAGAGGGCGGCGTGGAGGAGCACATCTCGAACGCGAAGGCCGACGAGGCCGCCAAGGCGACGCAAGGTCGCGCGCAAGCAACTGCAGGCCGCGTGGTCGCCTGGCTCGCGCGCCATAAGACCACCCTGAAGCGTTGGCTCGATGTTCTGGTGCAAGCGACGGTCGCCGCGAGCGTGAGCCTCGTGGTGCTCCCTCGCATCGTGGAGCCCATCTACAACGTTGTGTCGCAGGCCTTGTGGGCGAGCTCGCCAATTGACCGGGCCGTTGCCATGCTTGTCGGCGGCGCCGCATTGGTCGGTCTAGCCATCCGCGCTCGCCGTGTTGTCGGCACCTCAAGGTCCATTCGTGCGTACCCGCCTACCTGGATCGCTGTGGCGCTCGGTCTCGCATTCGTCTTTGGGTTCTACGCGGCCTCGCAGATGGTTCGCGCGCACTACCCGGGATTGGGGAAGCCTGGGGTTGGAGGTGGCTGGGACGCCATCGCCCCCGTGGTCTTCCTTCTGATCGTGGGTGGTTGCGTCATCGCCGGCGTCCTCATTGCAGTAGCGCGCGAACGTCTTCGGTCCCGCGGAGCCAACCAATTGGCGGGCACGGCGAGCCCTGGGGTCTGGCAACTGCCCGCAGCGCCCGACGAACTGCGCCGCTGGCTCATGCTCGACACCCCCGTCGGCACCGCAGGCGAGGACGCATTCGGTCACGTAGCCGTCGCTCGGCGCATTGCGCGCCGTCTCTCAGGGCCGGGTCAACCGCCGTCGATTGCCGTCGTGGGTAGCCTTGGGGCGGGCAAGTCGACGGTGCGCGCGCTCGTGGAAGCTGACCTCAAGAACCATGCGCGCGTTCGGGTCGTCCGGATTTCGGCATGGCCGTACGAGACGACGTCAGCGCTGTTGGCCGGAGCGCTCCAAGAGCTGTCCAACGCGGTGCAGGCGACGGTGGGCACACCCGCGTTCGGGACTCTCTCGGAGGAGTACGTCACCGCCGTGGTTGGCGTGTCGGAGCGCTTCGACGCCTTGAAGGGGCTGGGCTCACTTCTCAGAGCTTGGAGCAAGCCCGTCCGGCCTGACCGGTTGCTCGCAGCCGTCGACGAGGTGCTTGTTGCCGTCGATCACACAGTCATCCTCTGGATCGAGGACCTTGAACGGTTCGCCGGCGTCGGCGCCGACGGAGGAGCGAAGGAAGACGAAAAGGCGCGAGAACGCCTAGCGCCCGTGCGAGCCCTGCTCCACCAGCTCCAGGAGACCCAACGCATCGGTGTCGTCGTGGCCACGACCTCACTTTTGGGTGGCTTCGACTTGGAGAAGATCGCCCGCTACATCGAGGACATCGACGGCATCGCGCCCGAGAAGGCGCTCGAGGTCATTCGCGGTGTCCGCAAGATGGTGCTGAAGGAGTGGGAGCAGAAGGGGGTAATCGATCCAGCCTCCGCCGAGGTTCGCGCGAAGTTCGAGTTGGCCCTCCGGATGGATTCGGCAACTGCGGCGCGCTGGGGGGTCGACCTTCGGGGCCGAGATGAGTGGGCTGGCATGCTGGCTTCATTGGCTAGGACTCCGAGGGCACTCAAGCAAGGACTTCGGGCCTTTGCGGAGGCATCTGCCGCGCTACCCGGTGAAGTGGACATCGACCACTGTCTCGCGGTGAGTCTAGTGCGGCACGTAGCACCGCACTTCTTCGGGGAGGTCTCCGTACGCGTGGACCGGCTGCGCACGCGTCGCGACTCGGCTTTTTCGTCGCGCCCGGATGACGTCGGCTCGGTGGCGTTGCAGGAACTCACTAGCGTCGCTCCGCCTGCGATGAGCGCGGGTCTAGTGCAGTTAGTCTCCAGGATCTTCAGGTCCCCCGACGGGGTGCCTCAAGGATTTCACGTGCTCGAGCCGGTGGACTATTGGCGCCGCTACCTTGCTCAAGGCTCGGACGGGGGTCTCTTTGACCAGGCCGTGTTGCAAGCGGTCGCAGCGTTCCCGGCCAAGGCCGCGCCCGCTGTCGCACTAGCGGGCGGCCCGATGGCGGACCAGTTCGAGCACTTCGCCCGGTTCGACGGGGCGACGACCCTTCGGTTCCTCGAGTGCGTGCTGGACGCGCTGCCGAAGCCGCTCGTTGAAGAGCGACGCGACCAGCGCGCACTGCTCGCAGCGTGGCGCCTGTGTCTTCGGGCCGAGCGCACCTCCGGCGCCTGGGACCAGACAGCAGCGGCTACAGTCCTTTGCTCCCGGGTTCGTGCCGCGGTTCCGTCCGACCTCTTGCTGGCGCACGAGCTTCTCTACCGTTTCGCCACGGAGGAGGAGACAGTTCGACCCTTGTTGACGCCCGCCGGTCGTTCGCTGGTTCGACGCGGGTTCGAAGAGGAGTTCGTTCGGCACTTTCGGGGCGAACCCGCCTTGCTCGCGGCGGCGCTAGCGAAGCGCGGCGATGTGCTCCTGGCATACCTCACGTGGGGAATCGACCGGGTTCGGATCCCCGACGACTCGCTCCCGTTCGCCGAGTGGCCCGCGTTTGCGTCCACTGTCGTAGAGGCGGTGCGCGTTGCGCCACAGACGATGGTCAGGCAGGTCGCATATCTCGTCACGGACGTCGAGAGTCGCGTCCTCACCGATGCGGCAAAGCCGACTGGCCAGTTTTCGGTGCAAAAGGCGCAAAAGCTCTTTGGCCATGCGGCGAGTGTGCTTGGTGCGCTCCCGAGCGAGGAGCTTTCAATGGACGACGCCACGCCCGAGCTGAAGGCCCGCGTTGAGGCGTTGTTCAATGCAGCCAAGTACGTCGGGCCGTCTGCGGCGAAAGCCTCCATCCCCTCGCAATCGCCAGACGACAAGGAAGGGAGCGAGCAATGAGGCTCACCGCGATTCGATTGGTCGACATCCGCGGCTTCGCAGGCGAGCACGTTGTCCCCATAGACGCCGGGCTCACCGTGCTCATGGGGCCCAATAACGTCGGGAAGACCACCCTCCTGCGTGCGCCGTTCCTCGGTGTCCCGCCATCGCGCGCGATGGGTGGCATTGCTGGTTTCGCCCGGAGCGCCGGCGGATCGTGCGCTGTCGCCGTGCAACTTGAGCTGAGCGCGGACGAGGTCCCGGGGCTCCTCGGCTTCACGCTGGCGCGAGTGGACGACATTCTCGTGCCCAATGGAGGCAGGGATGTGCCCCTCCATCATTGCGGTCAGTTCACGAACTGGAAGCAGGCGCCCCGAGTAGAGCTGGGAATGCGATGGGCTGGCGGCTCGGTCGAGCGCGTACTGCGCTTGCTTGGCGACCCCGGCGCGTACGTCGAGATCACCCCCGGGAACGTGCCAACGGCAGTCGTTGGGAAACGCAGCGGACAGGCGCGCGCAGACCACGGCTGGTTCGACGCAGCATGGCAGACGCTCGAGAGCGGCCGCTTGCCTGCAGCAACGTTCGCGTACTGGGAACACAACCCCGTGAACGACGACTGGTTGCAGCAACCCGTGACCCGCCGCTGTCTTGGGACTCGGGAGGACCGGCTTCAGGAGGTTCTGACGTTCTTGCGCCTCAAGTTCCCCGGAGAGTTCACGCGGATCGACGATGCTGTCCGCCGCGCGTTGCCCGAGCTGAACGGAATCGATTTCTTGGATTCCGGGTCGTCCTTTGCCTACCGACCAGGGTTTGTTCTGCCGACGCGGCCGCGTGCTCCGTTAGCGCGCGAAAGCGTCGGTGCCGGCGTGTGGTCCTTCCTCTGCATCATGGCAGCAGCGCGCTCGGCGAAGGCCACGGGCGCTCGCGTTCTCTTCCTCGACGAGCCGCACCTCCACCTTCACCCAGGGCTCGAACGTTTGCTCGTCGAGGAGCTAGTGGACCCCAAGAAGTGGGACGACGAGCCGCTGCAGATCGTCATGAGCACGCACTCGCCGACCTTCGTGAACGCGGCCGCCGAGCAGGGAACCCTGCACGTCCTCGGATGGCGCGACCGAGCGAAGGGCGAGCTTGAGTTCAAGACGCTGCCTGCGGGGGCGGGGATCGAGAGCGTGCTCGGTCCGTTCGTACGACCCAGCGACGTCCTCTACGCGTCAGCCGTCGTCTTCGTTGAGGGGCCGTCGGACGTCGGCGCACTTCGCATGCTGGCGCGGCATGTCGGTGCGCCGCCCGACGTTCGTTTCGTTCCACTGCGCGAGGCGGACGCGATGAAGTCGGAGCTTGGGCGCTACTTCTCCGTGATCGCGCAGGCACGCGGGCCAGGGATCCATACCCCTGCGGTCCTCGTCTTGGACGCCGACAAGAAGGCGACGTACGAGGCCGCGTGGGACAAGCTGGAACGCGACCGCGACCCTCGCAAGATGAGTCCGCTGGGGGTTGTGTTTGCGGGGCAAGATGGCAACGACCTCGAATCGTGCTTTTGCGACGCGCGGTTTCTCTCGGCCTACTTCGCTGGCGGCGGCACTAGCTCAAGTTCGTCGGTCCGAGTGATCCGCAAGTTCCTCGCGCGGATCAAGGAGACGGGTGACAAGGCGAGCAAGGGCTGCACCGCGATCCGGGCGCTGCACGCCAAGCTCCTCGGCGAAAACGACAACGACGGCACCAAGCTCGACGACCTCGAGAAGCTGATGGCGTTCTACCTGAAGAGTCCCGAAGCGGCCCATGCGGCGACTGTGCGCACCCGTCTGGAACCGTTGGAACAGGCCCTCAAGGCCCTACGCGGCGTGTGAAGGCGGGCGACCCCTGCCGGCTTGGCGCGCGCGTTCCCTGCTCGCCCACCCGGCCGCCGCCCCGGCTCGCCATGCTACCGTGACGAATCCACGCAACCTTTCCCGCGGCACCGCCGAAGGAGAGGACTGTGGACAACCTCGCAGCCCGCCTCGACGACGAAGAGTCACCCATGCCCGCCACCGTGAACCGCCTCCGCGCCAAGGGGTTCAAGTCGATCGCGTCGGTCGACCTGGAGTTGCGGCCGCTGAACGTTCTCATCGGCGCGAACGGTGCCGGCAAGAGCAACTTCGTCGGCCTCTTTGCGTTGCTGGGTCAGCTCGTCGAGGGCAAACTTCAGTCGTGCATCAAAGCGCAGGGCGGCGCAGACGCCATCCTCACGAACGGACTCAAGCGCACACAACACCTGGAGATCGACGTTTCGTTTGCGAGGGACGAGTACAAGGCTCGTCTCGCCGGCGAGGCGGACGGGAGCCTGCACTTTGAGCACGAATCGGCGAGGTGGCACCGGACGCCCGGTCTGGCGCCATTCGTTGTGGACCTCGGCGCAGGTCACACCGAAAGCGCGCTGCTCGCAACGGAACGAAAAATCGCTGCAATCGCGCTCCACAGGATGCGCGAATGGCGCGTCTTTCACTTCCACGACACGTCGGCGTTTGCCAGCGTGAAGCTTGCTGGTTCGCTTCACGACAACAAGGCGCTTCGCGCCGACGCGGGCAACCTTGCCGCGGTCCTCTATAAGCTCCAGAAGACGAAGCCCAAGGACTACCGCCAGATCGTGGAGACCATCCGCCAGGTCGCACCATTCTTCGACGACTTTAGCCTTGAGCCCGATCGGCTGTCGGCTGACGAGCAGATCCGGCTCGAGTGGGCCGCCGTGGGCACGGATGCGTATTTCAACGCCAGCTCGCTGTCCGACGGCACCCTTCGCTTCATGTGCCTCGCCACGCTCCTTCTTCAGCCCGAGCCGCCGAGCGTCATTCTTATCGACGAGCCGGAGCTCGGCCTCCACCCCTACGCCATCAACGTCTTGGCCGCTTTGCTGGAGACGGCGTCACATCACTCGCAGATCATCGTGTCGACGCAGTCGGTCACACTCGTGAATCAGCTCGTGCCGGAAGACCTCATCGTCGTCGATCGGGAGCCTCACGGGTCCACGTTCCGCCGACCGAATGAGGCCGAGCTCGCGGCATGGCTCGAGGACTACGCCTTGGACGAACTCTGGGAGAAGAATCTCCTTGGGGGCCGACCGAAGTGAGAAAGGTTCTGTTGCTCGTCGAAGGGCAGACGGAAGAGGCCTTCGTCAATCAGGTGCTCGCCCCCGCGCTGCTGCCCGTGAATGTCAGTGTGATACCGACGGTGGTCGTGACCAAGGTGGTGCGAGGCCAAGCCAGTCGCAGGGGCGGCTTTCCTTCGTACGAGAAGGTGAAAAGGGACCTCCAGCGGCTTCTGAACGATTCGAGCGCGGCGCTCGTGACGACGATGTTCGACTACTACGCGCTGCCCCCAACGTTTCCAGGCATGGCCAATCGGCCAACCGGTCTGCCATCCTTTGACCGTGCGCGCCATGTGGAGGCGGAGCTTGAGGCGGATCTCAAGCATCCAAGGTTTCGAGCCTATCTCTCGATATACGAGTTCGAAGCCGCACTATTCGCGGACCTCGAACGTTGCCCGTTCTTGGAGGCACGAGCAGCGAAACGCTTGGCCTCCGCCCGCGCGGGGGCGTTGACGCCCGAGCACATCAACGACAGTCCTCGACCGCGCCATCGAAGCGAATCCTGGCGGCCTTTCCGGACTACCAGAAGGTCCTCCACGGCGTGCAGGGGACGCAGGCGATTGGACTCCCCAAGCTAAGGGCCGAGTGCCCGCATTTTGGCGACTGGGTAGCGGCGCTCGAGGCTGCGTAGGCCCGCGAAGGCCCCTCGCAAGCATTGTCCTTCCCCGCCACCTGGGCGACGCTTGCCCGAATGCCGACGTCGACCGAAATCCGTGCGTCTCTTGTGGCCGCGCTCAAGGCCGATCTCATCGGTCCTTTCGATGTGGCGGGGTCTGGCGTTGAGCTTCTCCCGATCGCGCCCTCGCGTTGGTACCTGACGGGGTTCCTCGCGCCGCAGGCCGACCGCGACACGAAAGACCCGGAAGATCAGGACGACACGCCGGGCTCGACCCTTACCGACGAAGACGAGAACGAACCCGCCGCCGAGCAGGAGCCAAAGCAGAAGGCCACCTTCCCTGCCTCCATGGGCCTATCGGTGCTGCTCCCCGCCGGGGCGAAGGGGCGCGCGGCGGCGGACCACGTCACCGTCACCGTCTCCTTCGCCGAGTACATCCGAGAAGACCGGGACCAAGGCGCGCAGACGGACGACGCGCCGAGGCGGCGCTACGCGTGGCGCCGTGTGCCGCAGCCACCCCGCACCGTCCGATTGGCACTCGACAGCGCGAGCATCGAAAAAGGGATCAGTCTGCCCGACACGCCGTCGATTCGTGTCTGCGGCAAGCTCGAGCTCGTCGACGCGCCCGGGCTCTCCGAAATGTCAGGCGCGCGCGCCTTGTCCGTCTTCGTCGTCAACGAACGCCAGCCCGGTGAGAAGGGCAGGGTCGACGAGCAGTTCATGTTTCAGGTGGCGATGGAGCTGAGCTGCGAGAGCGGCTTTCTCGCGCGCCCCAACCGCCAAGGCGAAGGCACAGGCGAAGCCGACGACGAGACGTCGGATCTGCAGTTCCGCAATCACTTCGAGTGGGGCGTCGGACATGGTGTCGCCGTGGAAGCGCCAGCCGTCGATGGCGACGGCCGCGTCACGCGGCTTCGGACGACGTGGCTGCCCGAGAGCGCCGTCGCGCCCGTCGTGACCCACGACGAGCCCGAGGTCGTCACCAACATGGACGACCTCGCGGAGCTACCGCCGTCCGAGTTGACGGCGCGACTCACGCCGCTCGTGATGGCCTACGGCGCATGGATCGAGGGCCAGGCGACGATCGCCCTCGAGGGTGACGCGCGCAACGCTCGGCGCAAGTCGCTGCTCCAGAACGCGAAGCGCGCCAACGAACGCATTCGCGCGGGCATTGCGCTCCTCGCGGACGATGCCGAGGTCCGCGAGGCGTTCCAGCTGATGAACCGCGCGATGGCGTCGGCCGCGCGAAAGCGAAGTCCCCATCGGTACGTGGGCGACAAGAAGCCGTCGTGGCGCCTTTTTCAGCTCGCGTTCGTGCTGATGAACCTCGTGGGCGTCGCGAACGAGACGCATCCTGATCGGGAAGAGGTCGAGCTCATCTTCTTCCCGACGGGCGGTGGCAAGACCGAGGCGTACCTCGGCGTCATCGGCTTCTCGCTCCTTCTTCGACGCCTCCGCGGGCAAGAGCGACCCGACGGCGGCCTCGGCGTCGCCGTTCTCCTCCGCTACACGCTCCGACTCCTCACGCTCGACCAACTCGGCCGCGCGGCGACGCTCATCTGCGCGCTCGAACTCTTGAGGCAAGCGGAGCCAAAGAAGCTCGGCGACGTTCGCTTCTCCGTGGGTCTTTGGGTCGGCCGTTCGGCGACGGCCAACACGATGGAGCAAGTGAAGAAGCTCGTCATCGAATACAAGAACAGCGCCTCGAAGAGCGCGTCGTCGCCTTTCCCGCTCTCGACTTGCCCGTGGTGTGGCGGGGCGCTCGGCAAGGACAGCCTCGTCTTGGGGCCCAACCGAAGCTCACCCGAGGAAGTCGTGGTGAGCTGCGTGTCGCCGGCCGGCGAGGCGCCCAGCACGTGCGAGTTCAGTCCGAAGAAGAACCGCGAAGGCATTCCCGTCGTGTTCGTCGACGAGCAGATCTACCGCGAGCTGCCGTGCTTCATCGTGGCGACCGTCGACAAGTTCGCGATGCTGCCCTGGCGCGGCGAGACGGGCATGCTCTTCGGCCGAGTCCACGCTCGCGACGACAAGCGCTGCTTCGGCCCGATGGACAAGGCGCCAAAGGGCGCCACGCTGGTTCCCTCCGGGTTTCGGCCTCCCGAGCTCATCGTTCAGGACGAGCTTCACCTCATTTCAGGTCCGCTCGGGACGATGGTCGGTCTCTACGAAACCGCCATTGAATGGCTGTCGTGTCGCGACGAAGCCGGAAAGACGATTCGCCCAAAGATCATCGCGTCAACGGCGACGGTGCGGCGCGCGCGGCAGCAGATTCACGCGCTCTTTGGCCGCGGCGCCAGCCAGGTCTCGATGTTTCCACCGCCCGCCGTCGACGCGGCCGAGACGTTCTTCGCCACGCGTGATGAGAAGGCCGCGGGTCGGCTGTACGTGGGCGTCGCGGCGCCCGGTCGACCGCTGAAAGCGATCCTCCTCCGAACCTACGTGGCTCTGCTCGGTGCCGGACAGAAGCACTTCGACGCGAAGGGCGGGGACGACCAGCCCGGCGACGCGTACATGACGCTCGCGGGATACTTCAATAGCCTTCGCGAGCTTGGTGGCATGCGTCGGCTCGTCGAGGATGACGTACGAACGCGCCTCGCCGACCTGGAGAAGCGCGTACCCGACGACGCGGTCGGCGCTCACGCGTGGGGCCGCGCCCGGAGCATCCACATGCCGGTCGAGCTGACGTCGCGCGAGAAGGCCGGCGATATCAAGGACGCGAAGGCGCGCCTCAGTCGACCGCACGCGAGCAAGGAGCACGTCGACGTGCTGCTGGCGTCGAACATGATCTCCGTCGGCGTCGACATCGACCGCCTTGGTCTGATGGTCATCGCGGGGCAGCCGAAGACGACGAGCGAATACATCCAGGCGTCGAGTCGCGTCGGAAGGCAGCACCCAGGGCTCGTGGTCACCTGTTTCAACGTCCGCCGTCCGCGCGATCGGTCTCACTACGAGCGCTTCGCCGCGTACCACCAGAGCTTCTATCGCTACGTGGAGGCCACGAGCCTCACGCCGTTCTCGGGCCCAGCGCTCGAGCGCGGTCTCTCCGGCACGCTCGTCGCGATGACGCGCCTGCGCGACAGTCAGATGACGCCGCCGTCGGCCGCGATGGACATTGAGGCCCATCGAAAGCTCGCCGAGGCGTGCGTGGAAGAGATCGCGCGCCGTGGCGGCGCTCAAGCCGAGGACAACGAGGACTTCGCGAAGGTGAGCCAATCGCTCCGCGATCGGGGGATGAAGATCGTCGAAGCGTGGACGAAGCTCGTGAAGGAAGCACGCCACGAGGCGGCCGCAAAGCGCTCGTATTCGCAGTTCGACCGTGACAAGACCGCGGGCCGACCGCTCCTCTGGACGGCCATCGACGACAACAAGCCCGACGTGAACACCGACGAGGGTCGCTTCATCGCGCCCACGTCGATGCGAGACGTGGAGCCGTCGGTGCACCTTTGGGTCGAGCGTCGCGTGCTCGGGGGAAGGCGCTAGCCATGGGGGAATTTCGCAGAGGCACGTACGAGCCACCGAACGGCACCGTTCGGCAGAGCCAAGTTGTGACGACGTTCGGGCCCGGCGCGATGGTCGACTTGCTCACCGACGCCGTTCTCATGGGCGGCCTCGACTTCTGGAGTTACGACAAGGCGCACGGCGTTCCGCACATCGAAGAGCCGCGCCTGCGCGACTCCATCGTGGAGCGGTTCAAGCAGCTCAATCGAGACCTCAGCCAAGAGCAGCCGTTTCGTGCGCCTCCGGTGGGCAACGATCGCGAGCCGAGCAAGTTCGCGGGCATCGGTGCGCTCGAGTTTCCGCAGTGGTTCGTCTGCCAGAACGCGAAGTGCCGTGCGCTGATGCGCAAAGGCGGCCTCGAGCGCAAAGGCACGCGCTACTGGCACCAGTGCGATCGGACCCACAAGCAAGAGTGCGTGCCCGTCCGCTTCGTGACCGCGTGCAAGCGGGGCCACATCGACGAGTTCCCGTGGATCCTCTTCGTGCACGAGATCCAGAAGGCTGCGCGGTGCGCGTCGCCGGCGTTGACCTTCGAGGAGGGCGCCACCGGCGACTTCAACGACATCTGGATCCGGTGCGCGTGTGGCCAGCGCGCCAAGCTGAGCCAGGTGCAGGGCGGCAAGCTGCTCACGTGCCGCGGCGAACGGCCGTGGCTAGGCTCTCAAGGAAGGGAGAGCTGCGAAGAGGAGGCTCGACTGCTCGTCCGCACGGCGAGCAACTCGTATTTTCCCCAAGTCGTCAGCGCGCTGTCGATCCCTGATCCGGCTGGTGAGCTTCAAGAGAAGGTTCGCTCCGTCTTCGACGTGCTGAAGACCGCGACCAAGGAGCTTCTGCCTCACTTCCGAAAGATTGAGAAGGTGCGGATCGCGCTCGAAGGGTACGCGGACGACACGGTGCTCGCCGCCGTGAAGGCGATTGAGGACGGGCGACCGCTCACATCGGGGCCGCTTCGAACAGCGGAGTTCAAGCAGCTCGTTCAAGCGAAGCCCGAAGTCGCCGGTGACATCCCAGCGGTGGACGAGAAGTTCTTCGCCCGAAAGGCCAAGGTGAAGGGAGGCCTGCCCAGCGGCGTCGCGCGGGTTGTTGTCGCGGCGAAGCTCCGAGAGGTAGCGGCGCAACTTGGCTTCACGCGCCTCGAGCCCGTTAGTCCTGATCTGCAGGGCGAATACGATCTGGGCGTGAAGACCGCCGCCCTCGGGCTCACGACCAACTGGCTTCCCGCGTCGGAGATCCGTGGCGAAGGTGTCTTCCTTGAACTCGACGAGACAGCGGTCCGCGAGTGGGAGGAGCGCGACGTCGTGAAGGAGCGCAACAAGGAGCTCTGCGCGGGCTACGACGCGTGGGCCCGAACCGCGGAGGCCCCGCCGCCGTTTCCGGGCGCGCGGTTCTATCTGCTTCACTCGCTCTCTCACTTGTTGATGAACGCGATCTCGCTCGAGTGTGGCTACGCTGCGAGCGCCATCCGCGAACGAATCTACTGCGGCCCGTCGGCGAAGGACCCGACGCCGATGGCGGCGATTCTGCTCTCGACCGGCACGTCCGGTACCGAGGGCACGCTCGGCGGCCTCGTCGAACAAGGTCGGCAGATTCGCGCGCACTTGCAGAAGGCGTGGGACATGGGGCGTCTCTGCTCGAACGATCCCGTGTGCGGCACGCACTCGCCCCACGGTGATCACGCGGAGCGCTTCCTAGAGGGCGCCGCGTGCCACGGCTGCCTCTTCGTCGCGGAGTGCAGCTGCGAGCGATTCAATCGCTACTTGGACCGCGCGCTCGTTGTGCCTTCCATAGGGCATTCGGCCGACCTGGCCTTCTTCTCAAAGCGACCCTGACGAACGGGACCGGAGCCAAACAGGATCATGACGGTAGGGTGGGGGCTCAGTCGTGTCTCGTTGCCGCAGCTTGAGCAGCTCGTGGCCTTGGTCGAACAGGGGCGGCTCGAATGCCCCCTCACAGTGGCGGACTTGGTCGATGCCGGGTTCCGCGCCGCAGCACCCGACCTCTCCGTCGCCCTCGATGGCGCTGATCGAGTCGGTGTCCTCGGCGCTCTCCGCGTTGCCGTTGCGGAACGCATCCATCGGCCGCCGCCGCGACTCGAACTGGTCTGGACCGGCCCCGAGACGCACGCGAGTGTGTCGCTCAGCACGGGCCTCGTCGTGGAGCGGCTGTTCAAGGGGGCGACGCAATCAATCATCGTCGGCGGATACCGCTTCGACCGGGCGGAGATCTTGGAACCGCTTTGCCGAGCGATGAGCGAGCGTGGCGTCACGGTGACGATGTTCATCGACATCGATGAGAAGACCGACGACCCGGCGCAGGGCGACGCGTTCGCGACGGCGTTCGTGGATCGGTGGTTTCGCGAAGTGTGGCCGCAAGGTGCCCCGCGGCCTGACGTCTATTGGGATCCACGAACCGCCATTCGCGGCGACGTGCCCGGTCACGAGTGGGCGACGCTTCACGCGAAGTGTGTGGTGGTCGACGACGAACGCGCGCTCGTGACCTCAGCGAACTTCACGGATCGCGGACAGACGCGAAACATTGAGGCAGGCGTGCTCATCGCCGACCCGGTCTTCGCGGAGCAGCTCGCAGGGCAATGGAGACTGCTCGTCAGCGAAGGGCTCGTGCGGAGGTATGTGGGGTGACGCTCGGACCGGTGGCGCTAGGAGGCGCGCACCTCGAATGGGAGCCAGCCGAGCTCCGTCGCGCCCTCAAAAACCTGAACCGTCCATGGGCCGAAGGCGGTGAGCGCGAACTTGAGACTGATGGCGGTCGTCGTCGTGACCGAGGAAGTGTCCACGCGGATGCCGAAGTCTTGCTGCAGGACGGGGGCGCCGTCGGGCTGACGAAGAATTGCGGTCAGTCGGACTGTGTCCACCCCTGTTCTCGCTTCCGCGGACATCCAGGTGGGAGCCAACGTGCACGGAGACCACTAGCGCGCAGAACACGTCGGCTGGCAGCTGCACCGCGATGAAAGAAATGCCAGCTCCGAGGGCGTAGATGAGCCCGTTGGGCGGCGTGCGGGCGCACTCAGCGAGATAGAGGCTCGTCAGACGGAGGCCGTCGTGAAAGGGGGCGTGATGCACGTGGCGCGCGGGGGGAGGGCGCAGGGGCTGCTTGTCGGGGAGCGTCCAGTCAAGTAGCGCGAAGGGAATTGCCGACCCTCCACCCCCGCCGCCGGTGCCCGGGGCCGTGCCCGCCTGCCCAGCGGTGGAGAACCTTGTTGGTCCTCCGTGACCGCCCGGTCCGCCGAGGGCGCCGCGGCCGAGTGCGCCACCGCCCCCGCCGCCGGCCCCGATGGCGCGCCCACCCTCTCCACCGAGTGAAACGACCGCGTTCCGCAGATCAAAAACGTCGCCTTCGAATGATGCGCGGATGGCCTCGTTCGCTTGGGCGTCAGTCAATCCGGGGCTGGCGACCGCAGGTCGGAGCTGCTCCTCTTTCCATTGCAGCAAGACGTCCGCCGGGTAGTTGGCCACGAGTTGAAGCTCGTCGATTTGAGCTGCATGCGGAATGCACAGGAGAATGAGGTTCGCGCCCGCGCGATTCTCCTCCGCTGATTGGCGCGGATCCCACCGCGGCCCACCCTCGGAGCGCGCGGCGATGTGCGCGACGCGAGAGTTCAGGGTGAAAGTGGTGCCGGCTCCCTTGTAGAGCGGCTCGCGGCACCCAGGAAAGCCGCAGGCGGAGGCGCAGCCATAGAGTTGCTTGACGGTAGCTACCGTCGGTTCTGGGTGAACGATACCCACGGGAAAATCTTACCTGGTGGAGACGAGCGGCATTGAACGCGTTCGTCCTAGGTCGCCGTGGGCTTCAGCGAAGTCTGCCCAGCGCCCGAACCTCATTTTGCCCACACCTGCGCCGGAACACTCCGCGGCACGGCCTGGGAAATCGCGGTGGGGCCTCGGCGTTCACGTGCCCGATGTCGCGGATTTTTGCTGCGAATCTGTTGCGAATCCTGGCCCGACGCTTGCGTTGCCTTTGGGCATGAGATGTCTGTTGCTCACTGATCTCGACGCTGTGGCCGGTGGTGCGGAGCGCGTGCCGCTTCCGCGGCCTCGGCCCTTCGGGGACGTGGATACGGCGGGCAACTTCTCACCGGGCCGCGCCAACATGACCTTCAACGACCTTGCGCAGGGCCGCGCCGAGGCCGACGCAGACAGCCGCTCGGCGGCCTTCCTGCGCGACAATCCCCGCGCCGACTACGTGGCCTACGACGGCCGGACCACGGGTGGCGACACTGTGTCGGGAGCCTACACGCGGCACACGATGGAGCGCGACGAGGCGCGCCTCCGAACGGGAGAGGCCAATGGCTACGACGGCTCGTTGAGCCGGAGCGAGAGCGGCGCCATCGTTCGCGAGCATAGCGATCCGTTCACGGGCGGCGCCGCGCCGACGCCGCAGTCCCTCATCGATCAAGACTTCCGCGCCCTTGGTCCCTCGCCCCAAGAGCGCATCGACCGCGGCTTCGACGCCTTCCAAGGTGGCGGCGCGGCGCCGACGACAGGCGGCGACGGGGCTGGCCTCACCCGCGGACTTGGTCGCGCGGAGGGCGCGGCAGAAGGCTCCGCGGACGGCCTCTCCGGCTTCGGCAACGCGACCCCGCAAGAGCGAATCGACGGGAGCTTCTCGAACCTCGGTGAGGCGACCGCCCAACAGCGCGTCGACGACTCCTTTGGTTCGCTCGGCGGCACGGCGCAGGGGTCCGAGCAGAGTTACGGCCAGGGATACGATCAACCGTTCGATCAGGGGTCGCAGCAGAGTTCGATGCTCGGCGCGCAACAGGAAAACCAGCCCGAATATCAGCAGGGGTACCAGCCCGAATACCAGCCCAGCCGGAATATCAGCAGGGCGCCACGACCTACGAACCGACGTACACGCAACCGGAGACGACCTCGTACCAGCCGGACACGGAGACCTACGAGCAGACCACGCAGTCATCCACGACCGAGTCTTCGTACGAGGAGCCCTCGTATTCGAGCTCCGAGACCAACACTTCGAACGACGCGACCTCCGAGGGCGCGTACGAACCCTAAAGGGAGGGGGCCCTACTCCTCGCGCTGACTTGCGCTATCCTGGCCGGCCCTTCGGCCGCCGCTTTCGGCGCCGCCGGAGGCAGCGAGCCCCGAGGAGCCATGGATTACATCTTCACGATGCGCGGAGTGAGCAAGGTTCACCCGCCGGACAAGAAGGTTCTCGAGAACATCACCCTCGCGTTTCTTCCGGGCGCCAAGATCGGCGTCATCGGCTCCAACGGCTCAGGCAAGAGCAGCCTTCTTCGCATCATGGCCGGTGTCGACAAAGACATCTACGGCGAGGCCAAGGCCCACCCGGGCATTCGCGTCGGCTACTTTGCGCAGGAGCCCGAGCTCGGTGACGCGAAGACCGTGCGTGAGGCCGTCGAGCTCGGCGTCGCCGAGGTGAAGAACCTCATCACCGAGTTCGAGGCCGTGAGCAACTCGCTCGGCGAGCCCATGAGCGACGACGCCATGGAGAAGGCCCTCGCGCGGCAAGGTGAGCTCCAAGACAAACTCGATGCCGTCGACGCGTGGAACATCGACCAGAAGGTCGACGTCGCGATGGACGCGCTGCGCTGCCCATCGCCCGACGCGGAGATCGCGCACCTCTCCGGCGGCGAGAAGCGGCGCGTGGCCCTCGCGCGCATCCTGCTCGAGAGCCCCGACATGCTCTTGCTCGACGAGCCCACGAACCACCTCGACGCCGAGAGCGTCGCGTGGCTCGAGCGCTTCTTGAAGGAGTTCAAGGGCACCGTCGTGGCGGTGACGCACGATCGCTACTTCCTGGACGACGTCGCCGAATGGATCTTGGAGCTCGATCGCGGTCGCGGCATTCCCTTCAAGGGGAACTACTCGGGTTGGCTCGAGCAGAAGAGCGCGCGCCTCGCCCAAGAAGAGAAGTCGGAGAGCGCGCGGCAGCGCAAGCTCAAGCAGGAGCTCGAGTGGGTGCGTGCCAGCCCGCGCGCGCGCCAAGCCAAGAGCAAGGCGCGCCTCTCGGCCTACGAAGAGCTCATGGCGAAGTCGTCGCAAGCCGTCGCCGAAGGCGCCGACATCAGCATCCCTGCCGGGCCGCGGCTCGGTGATGTGGTCATCGAGGCCGATCATCTCCAGAAGGGCTTCGCCGATCGTCTCCTCATCGACGACCTCACGTTCCAGCTCCCGCGGAGCGGCATCGTCGGCGTCATCGGCCCCAACGGCGCCGGCAAGACGACGCTCTTCCGCATGCTCGTCAACGAAGACAAACCCGACGGCGGCGCCCTCAAGGTCGGCGAGACGGTGAAGGTCGCGTACGTCGATCAGAGCCGCGAGTCGCTCGGCGCCGACAACACGGTCTTCCAGGAGATCTCCGGCGGCGAGGAGAAGATCTCCCTCGGCGGCAAGAAGGAGGTCTCCTCGCGGGCCTATTGCTCCTGGTTCGGCTTCAAGGGCGCCGATCAGCAGAAGAAGGTCGGCACGCTCTCGGGCGGTGAGCGAAACCGCGTTCACTTGGCGAAGCTCCTCAAGGAAGGTGGCAACCTCCTTTTGCTCGACGAGCCCACGAACGATCTCGACGTCGACACGCTTCGCTCGCTCGAGGACGCGCTGAGCGAGTTCCCCGGGTGCGCCGTCATCATCAGCCACGATCGCTGGTTCCTCGATCGCATCGCCACGCACATCCTGGCCTTCGAGGGCGACAGCCACGTCGAGTGGTTCGCCGGGAACTACCAGGCCTACGAAGAAGATCGGAAAAAGCGCCTCGGCAACGCGGCCGATCAGCCGCACCGCATCAAGTTCAAGAAGCTGCGCGCCTGAGGCTGGCACCGGGCGCTGCGCGGAACCCTTGCTAGACTGAGGACTCATGGCCGACCCGGCGCGCAAGCGAGCGACGTACGCAGATGTCCTCGGTGCGCCCGAGGACATGGTTGCGCAGGTGCTCGACGGCGAGCTGCATCTTCATCCAAGGCCGGCGCGCCGTCACCTCCGCGCCGCGTCCGCGCTGGGGGGCCACCTCTACGGCGCGTTTGACGCCGGACACAACGGTCCCGGCGGTTGGGTTGTCGTGTTTGAGCCAGAGCTTCATCTGGGCTCCGAGCCCGACATCGTGGTGCCCGACATTGGGGCTTGGCGCGACGAGCGATACCCCGGCGACGTGGATGACGACGACGCGTTCTATCGTGTGGCGCCCGACTGGGTCGCCGAGGTGCTCTCCACGAGTACGGCGCGCGTCGATCGCGTCAAGAAGATGCCCATCTACGCGCGTGAAGGTGTGGGCCACGTCTGGATCGTCGACCCACGTGACCGCACCGTGGAGGTGTTTCGCCTCACGGGCGACGCGTACGTGCTCGCAGCGAGTTGGGCCGGCGAGGAATCGCCAGCGACGCTCGAACCCTTCGCGGAGGTCTCCATTCCGCCGGCAGCGTTTTGGGGCAAGAGGCGCCGTGGAAGCGCGCCTTAGGCGCTTTGTTTCGTGAGGTCCCGCGATTGAAGGGGGGCCGCGCGTGTATCTTTCGCAGGTGAGTTCGCGAGCTGTCCTTGGCGGTGCGCTCGGAGTTGCGTCTGCAGCGGCGTTTGCGTGGGCATGCCTCAGGCCGACGCAGATCACGTTGCAGCTAACGACAGACGTGACGTGCGCTGACCTTTTGAGCACGTCGATCTACAACGGGAGCGCGAGCGGCGCCGACGCGATTCCGTTCACGACGACGACGGACTGCACCGAGGGTGTGACGCGGACCATCGGTACGTTGGTCTTGGCGCCCAGCGGCAGCAAGAGCGACACGGTCACGGTGACGATCGTGGCTGGCGTGAAGGTTCGCAGTGAAACGTGCACGTCGGCAAACAACTTTCGCGAATGCATCGTGGCGCGGCGGAAGGTTCGGTACTCGGAGCACCAGCCGCTGGAGGTGTCGGTATTTCTGGCGAACGCGTGTCGCGGGATCGTGTGCCCCGACGGCCAGACGTGTGTGCCTTGCGAGAAGGAGCCCTGCACCGTCGCCGCGACACCCCTCTGCGCACCGCTCGCCGCGGTCGACGTGTGCGATCAACCGGGGTCGAACTGCGCACCGGCGCCCGCGCCCGTGTCGAGCGGCGACGGTGCCTCGGATGTTCCCACCCCGCCGGTCGCGCCGCCGCGAGACGCGGAGGTGGTGATCGATGCCGCGGGGAGTGACGGGGGCGTGTCGCCGTTTCGCCTCTTGGTTTCTTCGCCCGAGCAGGTCTACGGCCTCGGCGTTGAGGGCCAGGACCTCTACTGGACGCGCAATCAACAGCTCTGGAAGGCCAACCTCGCTTCGCTCTTGGTGGATGCCGACGCGGGCGTCACGGTGGCAGCGCCCGGGTCGCCAGGCTATCGGGGCGTTGACGTCGTCGACGGTGCGGTCGCGCTTGCGCTAGCGGACCCAACGTCGTGCGGCACGGTGTTCTATCCGGGGGGCGCTAGCGCGACACGGCAGTTGGACTGCCCGCCGTCCCCGGGAAGGGGTGGGCGAGGCATCCTGTTCGCGCCGCCCGGTTCCGGAGACGTCGTCCTCTCCACCGCGGCGGGGCTCTCGAGGTACAACACGGATGGGGGAATCGGCGCGCCCTATGGCTGCACGACGAGCTACTTAAGGGGCGTGCGCGTGGGCTCGGTTCTCACCACGGCGTCCGGCGTCTCGGACTCCGGGATCCGGAGCCAGCTCGGGTTCAGCGGCATGCCCGGTGTCTGTCTGTCGAGCCAACCCGGTCCCCCGGGCGAGACGCTCGTCGCGCTCGCCATCACGCCGAACAAGGCGAACTACGTCACGACGCTGAGCGGCGTTGTTTACAAGCAAGCGCTTCCAGGCGCTCCTTGGGTGCCCCTTGGCACCCTCACGGGGACGGAGGACCTTCTGGCCGTGAGCCCGGGAAACTCGAACACCATTCATCTCCTCGTCGCCGCCAAAGACGGCATTTGGATCGCTGAGAACCTCCCGGAGCCCTAGCGGCGCGGCGCCAATGCGCCCCGGCTGACCTTGCGGCACGGCGCAGGACCTGCGCCCGCATCGTCGCTTAGGGCTCGATGTTCGCGACGATCAAGCGCGGGCCGCCGCTGGTCTGACTGTTGCGTCGCGCCCGGCGGCGCCACCGTTGGGGGAGGGCGGTGGGCACCCGGAGAGGTCCCATGAAGCGAATCGTGATACTCGGCGCCGGCACCGGCGGCACGATGATGGCTAACAAGCTGGTCCGTGCGCTGCCCGACGACGCCTGGCGCGTGACCGTTGTCGACCGAGACGACGTTCACCTGTACCAGCCGGGGCTCTTGTTCTTGCCGTTCGGCGACTACCAGCCGCAGGACATCGTGCGACGTCGCAAGCACCTCTTGGACCGGCGCGTAGACCTTCGACTCGGTGAGGTCGAACGCGTGGCGCCCGCGGAGAAGCGGGTCGTCATGCGCGGCGGCGAGGCGTTGCCCTACGACCTTCTCATCGTCGCCACGGGTAGCCGAATCATGCCCGAACAAACGACCGGCCTCACGGGCGTCGGTTGGCGCGACACAGCCTTCGACTTTTACACGCTCGAGGGCGCGCTGGCGTTGCGCGACAAGCTTGAGCGATTCGAGGGCGGTCGTCTCGTCGTCAACGTCGTCGAGATGCCCATCAAGTGCCCCGTTGCGCCGCTGGAGTTCTTGTTCCTGGCGGAGGCCTTCTTCACGAAGCGGGGCATGCGTGACAAGGTGGAGATCGCCTACGCGACGCCGCTCGAAGGCGCATTCACCAAGCCGCGCGCATCGGCGGCCTTCGGCGACATGCTCGCCCAGCGGCGCATTCAGGTGCTCGGCGACTTCTCCGTCTCGGAGGTCGATGGCGAGCGTCGGACCCTCAAAGCCTACGACGGACGGGAGACGAACTACGACTTGCTCGTCACGGTGTCCACGTACGGCGGTTCGGAGCTCATCTCCCGTTCCCAGATGGGAGACGCCAGCGGATGGCTGCCAGTCGACAAGCACACGCTTCAGAGCCCCACCCTCGAGAACGTCTTCGCCCTCGGCGACGCAACCGACGCCCCCGCGTCGAAGGCCGGTGCCGTGGCGCACTTCCAGTCGGAGGTGCTCTTCGACAACATCCTTCGGTTCATCGGCGGGCGACCCCTGCAGCCGGCTTTCGATGGTCACGCCAACTGCTTCATCGAGACTGGCTACGGCAAGGCGATGCTCATCGACTTCAACTACGAAACGGAGCCGCTGCCGGGCCGGTTCCCGTTGCCGGGCATCGGACCGTTCACGTTGCTCGAGGAGAGCGCCACGAACCACTGGGGCAAGCTGGCGTTTCGGTGGGTCTACTGGAACGTCCTTCTGGAAGGCAAAGAGCTTCCCTTGGACCACCGGATGCTTCTCGCGGGCAAGTGGAGCTGATCATGGACACCAACTCAACCGCAATCATGGCTCGCCTCGACGCCATCGACGCTCGGCTCGCGCAGATGGCTGCGCGACAGGAGCGAAGCGAGGACCTCTTTCGGGAGATGGGGCCCATCATCAAAGAGGTGATGGCCACGGCTACGACGAAGCTCGACGGCCTCGACAAGGCTGGGTACTTCGCCTTCGGTCGCGAACTCGTGACGCTGTCCGAGCGCGTCGTCACCGGCTTTTCGCCGGCGGACGTCCGGCAACTTGCGGATGCCGTGGTGAGCATTCTGCGCACCGTGCGGGCCATGACACAGCCGCGCGTCTTGGAGATGGCCGGGCAAGCGTCAAAGGTCATCGAGAAGGCGGACGAGACGGAGCCGCTGGGTCTTATCGGTATGGTCCGCGCTACCCGTGACGACGACGTCCAGAAGGGCATGGCCGTCATGATGGAGCTCATGCGCCACGTGGGGCACGTCGCCACGGCCGTTCGTGAAGAGCAGAAGAAGGACGCGGACAAGAAGGACCGGGGCGCCGAGCGTAAGGCGAAGCTCGCTGCGGCTCTTGGCCCGCGCCGCAAGGGTGCCCTCGGCATCGAGCGGCCCGGGGCCGCGGCGTCGGCGGAGCTGCCGCCCCCGTCCGCGTGCGCCGTGCCGAAGAGCACTTCGCGCGAGGCGGCCGCCGTCATCGATGGCGTCGCGTTTACGGCCGACGGTCACATGGTCGACCCGAGCGCGTGGACGCAGGCGTTGGCGCACAAGATTGCCGCCGCGGAGAGCGTCAACCTCGACGAGGCGCGCATGCCGATCGTGACCTTCGCCCGCGCCGACTTCGAGAAGAACGGCGTGTCACCGAACATTCGTCGCCTGACCCAGGGGACTGGCCTCGGAACGAAGGAACTCTACGCGCTCTTTCCGAAAGCGCCCGCGCGCACCATCGCCAAGATCGCCGGCATTCCGAAGCCGGCGGGTTGCATCTAAATCCCCGACCGTCATCGGCGCCTCGCTATGGAGCGGCCGATGGTGATCCATCGCTTGGTTCCGGAGTCATCATGAGCATCACGACCGCAAAACGAAAAGTCGCCATCATCTGTTCGCACGGTGGCCTCGACGAGGCGTATCCGGCGCTGATCCTCGCCAACGCGGCGAGGCAGTCGGGCATCGACGCCTTTGTGTTCTTCACCTTCTGGGGCCTCGACGTGGTGACGAAGAGCAAGGTCGATCACCTCCACGTCAACCTCGCGGGGAACGCGGCGTCGGGCATGCCGACGCTCGTGGCAGGCCTGCCCGGCATGGAGAGCCTCGCCGCCTCCATGATGAAGAAGCAGATGACCGAGCTTGATCTGCCGACGGTGCGAGAGATGCTGCAGATCTTGGAAGAGTCGGGCGCCGAGCTCTACGGGTGCGAACTCGCGATGAAGATGTTCAAGCGCACGAAGGAAGACCTCGTGCCGCAGGTCAAGGACATCATCACCGCCGGTGATTTTTACGACCTCGCCGAGGGGGCGCAGATCATCTTTACGTGACCCGCGCCGATGCGGACCGGAGCGCGCAGCGCGGTCAGAACGCACGCATGTCGGCAGAGCGTCGAATCGCCTCGGCGGCGAAGTCGACGAAGGCTCTGACCGCAGGACGTGCCGTCGGTCCGCCTCGTCGCAAGAGGTAGAGGGTGCCAGAGAACGCGGTGATGTCGGGCAACACCGGCTGGAGTCGGCCGGCGCGAACATCGGCGGCCGCCAGCAGCTCCGGGAGGAGCGCCACCCCAGTGCCGGCGAGGGCGAGCTCTCGGATGAACGCAAAGTCGTTGGCCGCAACGAACGGCGTCAAGTCTACGGCCTTCGCACGAGCGTCCCGGTCGCGCTGCAGCGTGAGGCGCGCAGGCCCCGCCAAGAGCACGCGATGGGAGGCAAGCTCGGCCACCGTTCGCGGCGCTCCGTGCAGCGACACGTAGAGCGGAGCCGCGAAGAAGCGCCCTCTCGTCTTCGCCAGCGGGCGCGCCACCAGTGACGAGCTCCCGAGGGGGCGCCGGGCTGCCCGGAGCGCTACGTCGATGCGGTGCGTGTCGAAGTCGAGGTGTGCTTCGGTCATGAGCATCTCGATGCGCACCTCGCGATGTTGGCGGCAGAAGTCCGACACGATGGGCGCAAGGACCCGCAACGCGAGGTCAACGGGCGCGGTGATGCGCAGCCGGCCTTTCGGTTCCTTTCCGACATGCCGGACGGATGCGTGGGCTTCATCGATGAGCGCGAGCGCGCGTCGCAGACGATCACGAAACGCCAGGCCTTCGTCGGTGATCTGAACGAGGCGTGGGCTTCGTTGAAGGAGCGCCACGCCGAGACGGGTCTCTAGCCGCGTGAGGCGCCGGCTCACGCTACCTTTGGCTTCTCCTAACGAACGCGCCGCGCCGGTGATGGAGCCGAGGTCTGCCACGGCGCAAAACGCGCGCAGGTCTTGAAGGTCAAGCGGGGGGTCGGGGCGCGGATCGCGTTTCATGAGAGCCAACCGTGTCCCACGGTAGAGAAGTGTTGCTGATTTGCAACTCTGCGTTGCCACGAGGGCGACTACTGCCGACGCGCGGCGTTCGCTAGACGAAGAGGCATGCGCAATCTGCTCGCCTTCACGTCCTTTTTCGCCCTGCTCGCCGCCTGCGGCGGCGCTCCCGTCGCCCCCGCGACGCCGTCCGAGGCTCCGAAGGCCGAGGGTGCCCCGAAAGCCGAGGGCGCCAAGCCGGAAGCTTCAGGCGAGACCTGGCGCGAAGACATGAGCAAAGATCAGAAGGTCGAGTTCATGAAGAAGCGGGTCATGCCGAAGATGACGGCGGTGCTTCAAGCCCACGATGCGAAGCGTTACGCGTCGGTCACCTGCAAGACCTGTCACGGCCCCGACAACAAGGACCCGAAAGACTTCCTGCCGAAGCTCGCCATGAAGGACGGCAAGCCCGTCGCCTTCGAGAAGAAGCCCGAGGTCGCGAAGTTCATGGCCGAGAAGGTCGTCCCCGAGATGGCCGCGGCCATGGGCCTCAAGCCCTACGATCCGGCGACGCACCAGGGCTTCGGCTGCGGAGGGTGCCACGCCTTTCAGAACTGAGCCTTCTCAAGCGAGCGCGTCCTAGGGCGCGACCCGGGCCGACCTCTCTCCACGTGCGACCAACGGGGGCCGCGGTCGCGCAACGCGGCGCTGGTGTACACTCGCGGTCGCGTGCGGCAGCGACGTCTCCTTGCGGGCATGGTTGGCGTGGCGGCTTCGGCCGCCGTTGCCTGGGCGTGTCTCAAGCCGACCCAGATCACGTTGCGCCTCACGACGGACGTCGCCTGCTCCGAGCTCCGGAGCACGTCGATTTACAACGGCAACGCCACGGGCGCGGAGGCGGTTCCGTTCACGACGACGACCGACTGCACGGACGGGCCGAGCCGGACCATCGGCACGCTGGTCTTGGCGCCCAGCGGCAGCAAGAGCGATACGGTCACGGTGACCGTCGTGGCAGGTGTGGGGGTCCCCAGCGAGGCGTGCACCGCTGCGAACAACTTCCACGACTGCATCGTCGCGCGGCGAAGGGTTCGGTACGCCGAGCACGAGCCCCTCGAGCTTCCCGTGTTCCTCGCCAACTCCTGCCGCGGCATCTTGTGTCCCGATGGCCAGACGTGCGTGCCTTGCGAGAAGGAGCCCTGCACGGCAAACGCGACGCCGCTCTGCGCGCCGCTCGCCGCCGTCGACGTCTGCGATCAACCGGGTGCGAACTGCGCGCCCGCCCCGCTGCCCGATGGCGGCGGCCTGGCCGACGCGCCTGCACCTCCCGTTGCGCCTCGCGAGGACGCGGCCGGAGCGATCGACGCCGCTCTGCCCGATGGCGGGGCGATCGTGTTTCGGCGATTGGTGTCGTCGCCGGAGCAAGTCTACGGCCTCGCATTTGCGGACGGCGACCTCTACTGGACGCGCCAGGGGTCGCTTTGGCGCGCGAGCCTCGCGTCGCTCCTGTCGAACGCCGATGCAGGAGCGCAGGTGGCTGCGCCGCAGTTCGCCAACTATCGGGGCGTCGATGTCTCGTCCGGGATCGTGGGGCTTGCTCTCGAGGCCTCCTCGCCGTGTGCCATCGCGTTTCCGGTTGGAAGTGTCGACGCATCGGTGTCGGTCCACTGCGGCAGCGGGGGCCTCGGCAAAGGGCTCGCGTTGATTGGCACTGGCAGCACCGAGGGGCTCGTGTCAACTACGACCGGCGGCCTCATCCACTGGCTTGCGGACGGGGGCCGCGGCGAGCTGACGCCTTGCCTGAGGAGCTACTTGCGGGTCATACAGGGACCGCCCCCTTCGAGCTCCGGACTGACTGGGAAGCTCATGGTGCGCGGCATTTCCGAGGTGGTGGAGGTCGCCGCGTTTGGCGACCTGGCTCCCGGCGACGTGAGCACGCCGGGCAAATGCGCTCTCAAGGAGCCTGGCCCCAGCGGTCAGAGCTTGGTGTCGCTCGCCGTCACGCCCCGCGTCGACAAGTACGTCACGACCAAGAGCGGCGAGGTGTTCAAGCGCAGCTCGACAGGGCCGTGGACTCCGTTTGGCGGCGTCACCCTTACCGGTGCGGAAGACATCTTGGTCGTGCCGTCTGCGAACGGGGCCGAATTGCAAATCCTCGTCGCCGCGGGTGACGGCGTCTACATCGCTGAGAACGTCCCAGATCGGCCACTTTGACGCTTCACTTGCCCAGCGCGGACCCTGTCCCAGGGGCCTCGAGCTTCGCATCGAAGCGAAGACCGACTCTAGGTCGACGCTCGTCGCCGGCCCTTCGATTTCGCCGAAAGAATCCCATCGATGCGTCCCCGAAGCCAAGCGTGACCGGCGTCGCTCTGCGAGCGCTCGTGCCACACGACGCTCGTGCGATCGAGCCCCAGCTCGAAAGGTGGAGCCAGGGCGACGATAGGCATCTCCTCGGGGATCGCCTTCGCAAGTGACGCGGGGCACGTCACCGCGAGGTCCGTCGCCAGGACGAGGAGGGGAGCGGCCACGAAGGTCTGGATGGTGGCGACGACCCGGCGTTGATGCCCGCCGCCCTGCAGCAACCCGTCGACGAGACTGCCGGGCATCCCGCGGGGCGCGATGAGGATGTGCTCCAGCGCGAGGTACTCGGGGAGCGTCAGCGCGACCTTGCGGCGGCGTCTCTTGAGGAGGGGATGAGACGCGCGCAGCAGCACGACGAACGGTTCGTCGGGGAGGGCGCGTCTCCGGAGCGAGCCGGGCACCAGGAAGTCCGGCACGAAGGCGAGATCCGCGGTGCCTTGCTCGAGACGGGACACGAAGTCGGCGTCGGCGCGCTCCACGGCGATGGCTACCCGCGGCGCCAGGGCGGCGAAGAGGCGGAGGAGCAACGGCAGCGCGCGGGCCTCCAAGAGGTCGTTGCCGAGGAGAACGAAGCGCCGCTCGGAGCGCTTTGCGTCAAAGGGCGCACCCGCGGCGACGGCCGAGCGGAGATCCGCCAGGGCCCGCGCCAGCGGCAAACGCACCGCCTCGGCGCGAGGTGTGAGGACGAGTCGTGGGCGACCTGCCACGAGGAGCGGATCGGCAAAGTAGTCGCGCAAGCGGGCGAGTCGTTGGCTCGCCGCGCCTTGGGTCACTCCGAGCCGTCGCGCTGCGCGCGTGACGTGCCGCTCTTCGAGCAAGACGTCGAGGGCGACCAGGAGATCAAGGTCGTCGGGGAGCGTGGTTGCCGCCACACCGCGATAATAAGCGATGCTAATCACAAACATAACGAACATTCGTTGGAGGAATGAAGCTCGCGGCGCCACCCTGGAGCCATGAAGACCATTGGCCGCGCCGCTGCGTTTCTCCTCGTGCTCTCCATCCACCCCATCGCATTCGCCGCGGAGCCGCAGGCGCCGTCGTCGAGCGCGCCCGAGCCGCTCCCGGCTCAGCCGCTCTCGCCGCCGGACCAGTCGGTCGACGCACCCATTGGTAGCGCCACCGAGCCGAGCCGCTCGCCCTACACGCTGCGCCCTAGCGTGATGATGGGCCTTTCGCAGTGGCTCGTGTTCGGGGGTGGCAATGTGGCGGGGCAGGTGAAGGTCGGGCGACTCGTCCTTGAGTACTCCCACGGCCAAGCCCTCAAGCTCGACCGCATCGCGGCCCTCGCGCTGACGTCGGAGGAGCGTGCTGCCGGTGTCCGGGTCGAGCAGGCGTGGACGACCGGTGGCGGCGCCGGCTTTCAGATCACGCCGAACCTCCATGTGCTCGTGGAGGTCAAGGCGCACCGCTACGAGATCACGGGCGCCGACGCGAACCAAACGCTTCGCTACACGTCCTTCACGGTCGGGCCGGGGGCGTTCTACGACATCTACCTGGCCAAGGGCTTGTTCGTGCAGCCGAGCGTTCGCTTCTGGCCAACGGTCGCGTCGACGTACTCCGGTGACGGCACGCTGCGCCGCGCCGATGGCACAACCTACAAGCACGAGCGCCACGAGCTGATGCCCTTCGTGAACGTCAACGTGGGCTACACCTTCGCGGGGATGTGACCGGTCGGCCTCCTATCCATCGCAGGGCGCTACGCCGACGGGGTGCGTTCTTCGCTACCCTCCCTCAATGCTCCGACCCGCCGGGCTCGTCCTCTTTCCGGCCCTTCTCCTCGCGTGCGGCGCTACCGCCCCATCGCCGCTAGCGCCCACCGAGTCTCTGCCTCCGACGCCGATCGCGTGTGGTGGCTACATTCCCGAAGAAGAGCCCACGCTCCCACGACTCGATATCCCCAGCGCCTTCTCGTGCACCACCGGCGAGGGCACGATGCCATCGGTCGCGCTTTGGTTGCGGCCCGGCGTCGTGGTCGGTCGCCTCGCCGGCCGCGGTGGACAGGCTCGCGTGAAGCTCGCGTCCGATGGCGCGGCGTTTCTGCACGTCGACCACGCGGCCTTCGAGCTCGATGCGCTCGTCGACGCCGCGACGCTCAACCTCTACACGACGCGGCTCATCGAATTTCACGGCGTCGCGTCGCCGGGGCACTACGTGCCTCTCTCGCTCGTCCACGTGAGGAACAATGAAGCGCGGGTCGCCATGGCGCCGCCGCGCGAAGGCGAGCTTCCGCGCCTCGAAGCAACGGTGCCGTGCTCCAGCTTGTCACTCTCGCCCACCAAGCCGCCGTCGGTCGCCGACGATCTCGATCTCGGTGACACGACCATGCGTTCGCTCAAGAAGGGCACGACGCCGTTCGCGCCGACGGCCGACGGCGCCTCGACCTTGAGCGTCACGTTGCCCAAGCCAGCGGCGATCTTGAGCCTGTCGGAGAAGGCGACCAAGGGGCCGCGACTGCGGGTGCTCCTGCAGCTGCCGCCGCCCGGGGCGGTGCTCGTCGGTTGGGTCCCGCGCGAGCGCGTTCTCAAGGAGGTCGTCGCTCCGTTTCCTCACGATCCGATTCCGCCGGGTATGGGCGTTCCGCCGCGCCTGCCGCTCGACCGCGAACCGACCGAGCGCTGGGTCTGCGATCGGGTCATGCCCTTGGCCGCTGGTTCCGGCGACGAGCGACGCCGTATCGGCATCCTCCGCGCCGGCGCGCCGTTCGTCGTGCGCGAACGAGGCGAACCGTGGAGTCGCATCGAGATCCCCGATGCGCTCGAGGAATCCGGTGGCGTCGGCTTCTTTACGACGTTGCGTCAGAGTTCGTGTCGCGTCGCCGTGCCGGAAGGCCGGTGATGAGTCCGCTCTAGCCTACTTCGCGACGCGATAAACGCTGGCGCCGGAGATGAAGTAGACGTGCGTGGCGTCGACCGCCACGGCGGCGACGCCGTCGGCGGGCGCCACCAGCGTCGGCGTGGGAGCGACGCCCGAGAGGGCGAAGCGATACACGCCGGCACCAGGGTTCAGCCCTTGCACGACCCCAACGTAGACACCCGACGCGTCGACCGCGATGGAGCTGGGTAGGCCACCGCCGATCAACGTCGTGAGTGAACCTGACGTATACGTGACGTTGGGCGTGTCGCCCTCGCCGGCGCCGGGCGCGATGCCCGTGACCGAGTTGCTCATTCCCACGACGTACAGCAGCCCGCCGTAGAGCGTCATCGCCAGAGGACGCCCCACGAGCGCCGCCATGTTGGTCCCCGACAAGATCATCTTCGGCGTGAAGGTGAGGCCCACGTTGGTGCGGCGGATCGAGTGGTCGAAGCTCGAATCGGTGTAGTAGACGTGCGTTGCGTCGGCTGCCACGAGGTGCGCAATGCTCGCCCCCGTGGCGGTGTACGACGAGTCTGTGCCAGCGGCCGTGGTGCGGTGAAGACCCGGGTCGCCGTCGTCCGACCAGAAGAGATCGGTGCCGTCGGTCGTCACACCGTAGCGGTTTGACGTGCCCCCCAAGGGATAGGGCTTGCCGCTCACCAGCGGCGTAGCGGCGGTGCCTGTCGCCGAGCCTGCGGCCTTGTAGAGGCCGCCGGTGCCGGTCGCTTGCGAATAGGCCACCGTGTACAGGTTGCCCCCGAGGTGCGTGAGTACGCCCGAGGGCGGGCTCCCGTAGGTCGCGACCTTGTGTGGGTTCTGCCCTGTGGTCGACACGGCCCAGAGAGAATCTTCTCCCTTCGCCGTTGCGTAGACGGTGCTTCCAACGACGGTGAGCGCGACGCCGCTCCCCGACATCGTCATGAGCGGGGACGCGCCGCCGTCACCGGCGCCGCCGCCATCGGGCACGGCGACGGTCGCATCGGACGCAGCGTCCATGCCTCCGTCGGAGGCCGTCACCCCCGCATCCGAAGCGTCGACACTCGCGTCGGTTCCACCATCGCTACCCGTCGTCGTGCGAACGATGAACCGATAGCGGCCCGTCGCGGAGCACTTTCCGTCAGCACGGAGCGCGCGGAGCGTCACGTTGGTGTCGCCGTTCGCTTCGGGGGTGCCAGTCACGAGATCGGGATCGACCGTCTGGACGCCGAGCGGAAGCTGTCCCGCGGCCACCTCGATGTGGCTCAAGGTTCCGCCGTCGACGTCGGGGCCGACGTGGAGGTCGAAGGGCACGTAGCGCTCGACGGTGACGTCCTTGTCGGCGACGCGGAACGCAAAACCTGAGCAGTCGACGCCGCCTTGCACCGTCAGGGTGAAGGCCTGTTCGAGACGGCACGCCCCGGCCGTGGCGGCCACGGTGAAGGTGCGAGGGAGCGCTGCGCGCGTGGTCCCCGTGAGGCTTCCGTTGGGGGCGAGCGTCATGCCGTCGGGGAGCGCGCCCGAGACCACGCGAAAGGTTGCCGTTGATGTGTCGAACCCCGTCGGGCTCACGAGACGGAATCGGAAGTCGTAGGGGATTGCGGTGGTCGCGTGAGGGAGCTCTTGGTCGGCGAAGAGCACGCCAAAACACGGGTCGTCCTCGATCGAGATTTGAAAGGCGAAGGGATCCGACGTGCCCGCCGCGTTGGTGGCCGTGACGAGAGCCGTGAAGACGCCCGACGCCGTCACGGTGACGAGCGCCGGTCCGTCGGTCCGCGCGGTCGCCGCGTTGGTCCAAGGTGTGGAACCTTCCTGCCAGAAGACGTAGCTGTACGCGGTCGGGTTGCCCGTCGCCGTGGCTCGGAACGTGACGAGGTCTCCGCGCTTGGCGCTCCGCGGCGTCACGTCGGTCACTACGGGGCGCGCCGCGTCGTTGGTCGTCGTGCACGAGGGACCAACGAGGAGCGCGACAGCGGCGACGAGCAAGAAGAAGGCGCGGCGAAGGCCAGAGGATCCGAGCATGATCGAGACAATCTCGTGTTTCTTGTGGCGGTGCAATACTCACTCTAGGTGGAAGCCACCAACACCCCATGGCCTACCAGCAACCTGCTAGCACCCGCCGGATAGCGCATGCCGCGACCGTTCTTGGATGCGCCCTCATGGCTTCGGCCTGCAACAACAACGCCCCGCTCGAGGACGTCGCACAGTCCAGCCCGTGCCCGAAATCTGACGCCTCGATCTGGCCAGCCACGTACACGTCCGACGCGCTTCCCGTCGGCGTGTGTCGCTCGGATGCAAAATGCAGTCTAACGATCGTCGACCCATGCGCCATCGCCGGGCACCAGGGGCCGTGGGACGGGTACGAGTGCTCGTGCGTCAACGGTGCCTGGAGTTGCACCAAGACCTCGCCAGGCTCCGGCTATTGTCCAAAAGAGCTCGCTACCGACGCGGGGCAACTGACCGACGCGTCGCGCGACGCGCCAGGCCTCTCGCCTGACTAAGAGCGGCCACGACTCTCGTCGCGAGGCCAAGGCCTCGTGACGCGCAACCCTACGGCTCGACCTCGGGAGCCCGCCCCCAGGCGGCGGCGACCTTCTTGCCGAAAGGCACGTACGGCGTCAGCTGATTCACGAAGGTCATGACGGCGCGCCTCATCGCGTCTTCGTCGCCGGGCCCTAGGCCGCGACCTGCGTAGTCGACCTTTTCCAAGAGCGTCGCCGCGTAGACGAGCCCCTCGGCTCGGATGTTGAAGCGCTCCTCGACCTCGCGCGTCGCGCGTCGCGCGAAGTCCTGCGGCGTCTCACCGCTCTCCGCGATGATCTCCGCCTCCGCGAGGGCCTCGATGGCTCGTCGCCAGAGGTTGGTCACTCGCTCCGTCGGGGCGACAGGCCACACGGGCGTCTCGAGGTGGCGGAGTAGCGTGCGCCTTCGAAGCGGCGGGAAGCCGATGAGTCCGAGGATCAGCATCGCGAGCGCGAACAGCAAGAACCACATCATGATGTTGAAGCCGGAGAGCAGCGCTTGCTGCGCCTGCTGGCCGGCCTGCGATGCGCTCGGCTTGTCGCTGTCGTCGTCGCCGCCCTGACCTTGGCCTTGCTGCCCGTCGCCTTGTTGTCCCTGGCCTTGCTGCCCGTCGCCTTGTTGTCCCTGGCCTTGCTGCCCGTCGCCTTGTTGTCCCTGGCCTTGCTGCCCGTCGCCTTGTTGTCCCTGGCCTTGCTGCCCGTCGCCTTGTTGTCCCTGGCCTTGCTGCCCGTCGCCTTGTTGTCCCTGGCCCTGCTGCCCGTCGCCTTGTTGTCCCTGGCCTTGCTGCCCGTCGCCTTGTTGTCCCTGGCCTTGCTGTCCGTTGCCTTGTTGCCCCTGGCCTTGCTGCCCGTTCCCTTGTTGTCCCTGGCCCTGCTGACCCTTGCCTTTCGAGCCTTTCCCCTTGCCCTTGTTTCCCTTGTCGCCTTGTTTGTCGCCGTCCCTGGTGTTGTGTTTGCCCTGTTCGCCCTTCTCCGCCGGGCGCGAACGAAACAGGTACGGCGAGAGCGCTGCCGTGACGCCCAAGAGCACGAGCGAGAAGATGAAGAGCACGACGATGCTGCCGCGCCCGGGTCGCGCGGCGCTCGCGCGCGTGCCGCGTTCCGGGTCGGCGCGTCCGCTCGTGTCTTGCCACGCGGCCAAGGCCAGCGCGTTTCGCGTCGCCAAGAACACGAGCATGAGAAAGACCGCGCCCGCGAGGCACACGATCGTGAACGGATCCCAGAGCGCGTACTTCTGACCGCGAAAGAACGTCGCCGTCTTGCCCTGCGTGTTCATCCAGTAGATGGCCGCGCCCACGGCGAGCGTGAGGGGAAACCACGCGGCCACCACATCGAGGCGACTGGCGACGCCGAGGTAGCCGCCCAAGAGACCCACGAAGCCGATGAAGAGGTACGCGCCGAGTGGCCCGAGGGTCACCGTGGCGAACGTCGCCGCGAACATGAGCGCGACGAAGAGCGTGACGACCACGGCGAGGCGCAAGCGGAGCAGCCCAAGGACGTTGCCCACGATGTGACCCGTGAGGCTCGCGCCAACGATGCCGATGAGCGCCGCCACGTCGCCCGGATTGAGGCCCAGCTTGCCGGCCAACATCACGCTGGCCACGAAACACAGAAGGCCCCATCCGGTGAACGCGCCGTACGACGCGAGGACCGGCCACGTGGCCCGAAGCGTGTTCTTGAAGCTCATCGAAAGCTCCCGCCGGCTTGTGGTTGCGCGCCCGCGGCACCGCCCCACGGCGGCTGACCTCCGCCGGCACCCGCCCCCGCACCCG
This sequence comes from Myxococcales bacterium, assembly GCA_016703425.1. Classification (NCBI taxonomy): domain Bacteria; kingdom Pseudomonadati; phylum Myxococcota; class Myxococcia; order Myxococcales; species Myxococcales bacterium. The sequence goes on along the minus strand of JADJCA010000002.1, from coordinate 1,065,964 downwards.
CCGCGCCGAAGCTCGTGACGCCCTTCAGGCCAATGAGCTTTTGGTGACCGCCTTTGACCTCCAAGCGGTAAACGGCGTCGGGCCGCGCGAGGAGCACGTCGAGCGCTCGTCGCTCCGACATCACGATGAGCCTCCGGAGCGCGAGCCGATGCGCGCGATCTTCGAGGCGCCGCTCGAGGTGATTCATCCGCGCGATGATGCCGTTCTCCTCGGCGCCGATGGGGTAGGGGAGAAAGAGCAATCGCCGCACGAGCTCACCGGTCGTGGCCGCTCGGCCGGTGTCGTCGTAGTCGAGCCACGTCTCGTAAGAGCTCCGTGGCAAGGGCCCCAAGGCATCGTCGGGATCGTACGCAATCCAGGTGGTCTCGCGCGCAACGACCGGGATCATCGGCGGCGCGAGGCGCATGGTGACGACGATGGCGTTGTCGAACGACGCGCTCTCCTTGGCGACGCCAGGCGTCTTGTCTTGACCGCTGAGGTCAGAGGCAAGCGCCGCTTCGATGGGCACCTCGGCCTGCCACTCGGCGCGCGCGCCGGCGTCGAGCCACTGGGCGTGGTTCGCGCTGGAGCAAGCGATGAGCTCGCGACGGAACGAGCCGTCTTCGGCCCGGACGACGCAGAGGAGCGTAACCTTCTCGCCCTGCTCGATGAGCCGCTGCGCGATGGCGAGCCACGCCTCCACGATGGAATCGAGGGCGTCGTCGAGGACGGCCGTGTGGTCGAGCCAGTCGGGTGACGTCCAGGTGTCGAGGGCCACGATGACCCGCCGCGCCGAGGTCTCGCGGCTCTCGGGCGTCTTGACGATCATCGTCCCCGCGCGCATCGACATGCGCCATTGAATGCGGCGCGTGTCATCGCCGGCCACGTATTCGCGAAAGCGGAACAGATCTTCCGTCGGAAACCGGTGCGGTCTCGTGAGGATGTCGGGTTCCTCCGTGCTCGACGCGGGCGGCGGGACGACCTCGGCGGGCTTCAGCGCTGGCAACACGCGAAGACGCGCCGTGGCGAGCGACGCGACGGCGGCGCGCGTGAGGCCGAGAAGGTCAGTGTAGGTTACATGCAGCGCAGGCGCGTCGTAGGTGCCGCGCGGCGTGCGCTCCAAATAGACGCCCATGGTGACCCGCTCCTCGCGCGACTTCGGCGGGATCACGTGGCGCGCTTCGGTGCGCAGGCGCGGCGGCAGCTTCCCCTCCATCGTGAGGAAGAAGCCCGGGGGCACCGGCACGCCCTTCACATCCACCACGTCGCGCACCGCGTCGCCGGCGCGGGCCACGCCGGGCTCGAAGCGCCGGTGCACGGCCGCGCCCCGGCCCAAGAGGCTCGCGGAGAAGCGCCTCACGAGGATACCGCTCACGAGCGCCGTCGCGGAGGTGATGAGGTAGAAGGCCGTCAGCGCCATCACGGCGATGACGCCGAGGCTCGCCCACTTGTACGCGAGCGACAGCGTGAGAAACGCCAAGCCCGTGACGAGCACGAGGGCGCCCCGCGGCGTGATGATGGCGACGGAGCGGGCGATGGCGTCGAGGCGCGTGCGGCGCGTGAGCGCGCCCGCGGCCTTCAAGAGCGCCACCTGCGCCGAAGCCTTCCGCAAGGCCGAGACGATTTGCACGAGGAAGAGCGGGAGCAAGATCACGCAGGCGAGGAGCGTGAAGGTCGACAGCGTGTCTTTGACCTCGCTCGTCTCGAAGAGCGTGAGGCCCGCGCTCATGACGGCGTAGGGCAACACGAAGAGCAAGCACCCGTGGAACAAGAGGCGCCCGACCGATTCGGCCGGCTCGTAGGTGCCCTCCTCGAGCGGATCGACGAAGAGCTTGCCCCGCTTCCACGACCACACCACCGGCAAGCCGTGTTGATCGCGCGGCGTGCCGAGCAAACAGACGATGCCGTCGAGGTACCCCAAGACGCTGCCCAGACCGCAGCTGAAGAACGTGAGGATGCCGTAGATGGCGCCAAGGGCGAAGCCGCCCAAGTACATGCGGTGGGCGCCGGCCCAGCCAAAAAATAGCCACAACAGCCACGCGACCTCCTTGCTCTTCGGCGAGGTGGGCTTGTGGCGCTTGGGCCTCACGTTCATCGGCGTGCGCTCGGTCACGCGTCAGCGCTCGACGGGGACGTGGCGAACCACGTGATCAACGTAAGCTCCCGCGCTCCTTTGCCCCGAGACCACGATGCGGTGCGCGAAGACGTCAACGGCGCAGCTCTGGAGATCGCCCGGCAAGACGTGGTCGCGCCCTTGAAGCATCGCCGTGGCCATCGCGAGCCGTAGCCACATCAAGGTCGCGCGCGGGCTCGGCGGCGTGAGGCATCCCGAGTCGGCGCGCATGGCCGAGACGACGCTCACGGCGTAGCGCTTGATAGCCTCGGCGACGTAGATCGACGGCAGGAGCTTCTGCCAGGCGAGGAACTCGTCGGCGCCGAGCACGGGCGAGAGCCCCGAGATGGCGACATCCTTGCCGAGGTGCACGTCGAGCATGCGAATCTCCGCGTCGGGCGGCGGGAAGCCCATGGTGAGGCGCACCGAGAAGCGATCGAGCTGCGCCGCCGGCAGCGGGAACGTGCCGTCGTGTTCGAGCGGGTTCATGGTGGCGATGACGAGGAACGGCTGCGGCAAGACGTGGGTCGTCCCGTCGACGGTCACTTGCCCTTCCGCCATGACCTCGAGAAGCGCGGCCTGCGTCTTCGGCGTCGCGCGGTTGATCTCGTCGGCGAGCAGCAGGTTCGCGAAGACGGGGCCCGGCACGAACTCGAAGGCCTTCTTGCGAAGGTTGAAGACGTTCGTGCCGGTGATGTCGAGCGGCAAGAGGTCCGGCGTGAACTGGATGCGCTTGAAGGAGCAATGAATCGACGCGGCCACGGAGCGCGCCAGCATCGTCTTTCCCACGCCCGGCACGTCGAGCAAGAGCACGTGGCCGCCGGCGCACATGGCCGAGAGGACCTTCGCGACGACCTCCGTCTTCCCGAGGATCACGCGCTCCACGTTCTGCAGCACCGTGCGGAACTGTTCGCCGACCTTGGCGATGCGCTCCTTGTGGCTCGCTTGACCGGGCCCTTGGGCAGCGCCGGAGGCGACGGGGGCGTTCTGGTACGGAGAGTTTTGCATCAAGACCTCGCGGGAAACAGAAAGAGAGCAAGCCGACGAGCCCACCGTTCGAAGCGACTCACGTCGCCGAAGGTGTACACCTGAACCATCGCGTCGAGGCGCTCGGGATCGATGCCCCAGGCGCGCCCGTAGTCGCGGACGATGCGCAGCTCGCTCGGGTCGAACTGCCCATCGGCCCACGCCATCTGGAGCATTTCTTCGAGGAGCTCCTCACGGCGCGAGAGCGTGGCCGGAGGATCGAGCTCGGCGGGACGCCACACGCGGATGTCGTCGCCGAGGAGCGGCGGGTGGTTGCGCTTGGTCGCGGCGCGCCTGAGCGCCATGTGATCTTCGGGCGAGGCTTCACCGTCGGCGGCGGCGACGGACGCCAGCGCCAGCAGCTCTTCTCGTGCGCCGCCCACGCGCCTTAGCGAAGGGATAGACGGTGCGCGAATGGTGTCGGGAGCGTCGTCGCTCCGCGAGGGCTCGCGCGCGCTGACCTCGGAGCCAGCGGTGGCTCCTGCGCCGGCGGAGAAGAGGAAGTCGGCGACGTCGAAGGTCGTCTCGATGACCTCGCGCTTCTGCAGGGCCGCGTGCAGCGCGGCCACGCTGGCGCCCACAAACGACGCCGAGAGGAGCGCATCGGCGTCGTGGAGTCCTTCTTCTTCCGCCCAGCGCTCCAGTGCACGCGCGACGTCCGCTGGAGATGGGAAGCTCGTCGCCGGCTCCGTCTCGCGGGCGTCCGCGGTGGCGCCGCAGAATGGGCACCGATGCGCCTCATAACAAGCGTCGTCGAGCGTCGCGCCGCACTGCGGGCATCCGTCGCCGGAGGCCAGCCGCGCCGCGGTGTCCGCGGAGGACACGCCCTCTGTGGTGCGGAGGCACATGCGGCACCGCGACGCGACCGCCACGCCGAGGCGCGAACACGCGGCCTGGTCATCCCAGGTCTCGGTGGTCGCGCCCTCGACCAGACAGGCCGTGCAGTTGCCGTGGGTCTCGAAGGCCACGGGGCGATTCTCGCACGACGAGGCTCCGGCCACAGCGGTTACCGGTCATCCGCCAAGGGTGCTGGTCGGTCCTCTGTCCTGTGGTCCTCTGTCTCGGAACGCGCGACAAAACGGCGCCTTTGGCGTCGATGTTCGAGTGCAAGGCGAGGCGAAGCGGCTACCGTCTTCCGCATGCGCACTGGAACAAGGTGGACCACCCTCGCGACGATCTGGCTGGCCCTCGGCGCCCTTGCGGCACAGGCCTGCGGCTCCGACGGCGAGGGAGGCGTTCAGGTCCCTGACGTCGACGGCGGCGAAGACGCCATGGCGCTCCTCGATGGCACCGCCGCCGACGGTGGCTCGGGCAGCGACGCGGCTGGCAACGCCGACGCGCCCGACCCCTTCGCGTTCCCTGATGGCAGCGTCATCCTGCCCGACGGTGGCATTCTCTTGCCCGACGGCGGCGTGATCTCCATTCCCGACGGAGGTGTGCTCCTCGCCGACGGCGGAGGCATTCTTCTGCCCGATGGTGGCGTGATCCCCATCACCGACGGCGGGCAGGTCGGCGTCGTCGACGGCGGCATTTCGGCGCCTGACGGCGGCATCGTGGTGATCCTGCCCGACGGTGGCCGCTGCGTGCAGGCCACTTGCCAGGGCAAGCTCTACGCGTGCGGCGACTGCATCGACAACGATGGCGACGGCAAAACCGACATGGACGATGTCGGTTGCTTGGGCCCGTGCGACAACACGGAGACCGATCTCACGCTCGGCATTCCCGGCGGCAACAACGCGCCGTGCAAGGCCGACTGCTACTTCGATCAGGACACCGGCTCGGGCAACGACAAGTGCGTCTGGGATCACGGCTGCGACCCCCACGAGACCTCGCCCAACTTCTATCCTGAGACGCAGAGCGGCGCCCAGTGCAAGTACGACTGGGAGAAGACCAAGGTCCAGGGCAACGGGACCTGCTCGGAGTTCTTCTATTCGCCGGGGCAGCCCAACGAGTGCCACAACTTCTGCGGCCCGCTGACGCCCAACGGGTGCGACTGCTTCGGCTGCTGCACCTTCCCCGCGCTCGCCAACGAAGTCGAAGCGGTGCAACCGCCGCTCGCCGATGGAGGCGTGCGCCCCGCGGCGAAGCCCAAGTACGTGTGGCTCGGCTCGCTCGATACGAACGGAAACCCGAGCTGCACCGCCGACAAGGTGAACGATCCGACCAAGTGCCACTCGTGCACGCCGGTCCAGTCGTGCCTCAACACCTGCGAGCGGTGTGAGCTGTGCATCGGCAAGACGACGTTGCCGGCGGATTGTTTGCCGCCGCCGCCACCGCCGGTCATTCCCGATGGCGGCATCCCGCTTCCTGACGGCGGCGGCACGCTCCTCCCCGACGGCGGGGTGCTTTTGCCCGATGGTGGCGTGATCTCGATCCCCGACGGCGGTTTGTCGCTGCCCGACGGCGGCCTGATCCTCCCTGACGGCGGCATCGTCCAGTCTGACGGCGGCGCCTTTCCGGCGGGCGATGGCGGCACGTGCGGCGGGCAACTCTGCTTCTCCGGCGCGGCGTGCGGGCTCGCGTGCCAAGCGCCCTGTCCGACGGGTCAGTTCTGTCTGACCGGCTGCTGCACTCCGAACCCAAAGTGAGCTCCCTGTTCATGCGCCCCAAGTTGATCAACGCCACCGCAGTCTGCGCTCTCGCGCTCTCCGCCGCAGCAGGCGCCGTTGCCGCTTGCAGCAGCGACGAAACGACGACCCCGACCGCGGCCGATGCGGCGGCGGACGCTGCTGGCGCTACCCCCGAGGGCGCGGCGCCCGATGCTTCAGGCGTCACCGACGGCGGCGTTCTGTTCGCGCCGGATACAGGCACGCCCGACGCAGGCGCGTGTCCGCCGAGCCAGCCGCTGTTTGCGTCGGGCTTTCAGCCGGCGTGCGTGAGCTGCCTTGGTGCGAGTTGTTGCGCGCAGGTGAAGGCATGCGAGGGCGTCGCCGACTGCAAGGCTTTCGCCCAGTGTTTCGCCGGCTGCATGGCCGACGGAGGGACCAAGTCTCCGTGCCAGACGACCTGCATCGCTGGCAAAGACGGAGGCGCCATTCAAGTGCCGTACAACGAGCTCGTGCTCTGCGGCGGGAACGCCTGCGCCGCCTGCCCGTATTGAGCCGAGCGGTGTGGCGCCGGATGCGCTAGCCCCGTCCCGGGTCGGTCTCGGTGCCGGGCTTCCACCCCCGAACAAAGGTCCCGAGCTCCCGGAACGCCGAAACACTCGAAATGCATGCACATTCACCGCACCTTGCCACGCGCGCTGGACGCCGTCTGGATCAACGGTCCATCGCCTGAGACCGCGCGGCTCAGACAAGCGCGCTGACCATTGGTGGGTTCACGCGGTATCAGTCGCTCGAGAGCGGCCCCGATCCGCGAGTCATGCGAGATCGCCGCCTGGCGCCTCGACAACCCGCTGGGAGGCAACGGTTGTGTCCATTGATCAGCGTCGCTCGTGGAACAGCGCGTGCTGCAAAGGGAGGTGAAGGAGATCACCCATGCGAAGCTTCCTCCCCTCGATGTTGCCGGCCTTCGCCCTGCTCGCCGCGTGCTCTGGCACCGGTGACGACCAGGGCGAATCGGGTCGCGTTGCGTGGAACTGCTCTCGCGTCGATGTGCCCCTCGGCCAAGCGTCCGAGTGCACCGCCACCGTGTCGTCGGCGCTGCTCACGGCTGCGACGAGCAGCGACGGCGTAGCGCCCAGCGTCTTCGACGTGAACACGAAGTATGCGATCTACACGTGGGACTGCGCGCCCGGCGTCGTGAGTCCGCTTTGCCCGGGTGCGGACGGCACGACCGACTCGAGCGGCGCCGCGGGCGCGTCGAGCGGGAGCGGCAGCGGCGGCACCGGCGCTACCGGCGGCGGCGGCATCGCGGTTGGCGTCGCGTACGGCGGCGGTGCCGGCGCAAGCGAGGGCACGTCGGGCGGCACCGGCGGAACGGCCGGCACCGGTGGCGCGACTGGTACCGGTGGCACGGCCGGCTCCGGTGGCACTGGCGCCGAGGGCCCTATCGGCGTCGGGTATGCCTCCAACGGCGGCCTCGCATCCGAGTGTGCGTACGGCCCAGACCTCACCTATTGCGGCGGGGCTGCGGCGAGCGGCGGCTCTGCCGCAGGCAGCGGTAACGGCAATGGGAATGGGAACGGGAACGGCGCGGCGAACGGTAACGGCGGCGCCAATGGCAACGGCAAGGGCAACGGCGCCTCGAGTGAAGGCTCGCCGGGGGCGAACTCGGCGGGCTCCGCTGGTGGTGGTGGTGGCGCTTCGGGAGGCGGCTACGGCGGCGGCTCCGGCGGTGGCGACGGTGGGAGCGGATACACCTGCGTTGGCGAAAAGAGCGGCGCGGTGAAGTGCCGCAGCAAGAAGCCCTCTTCTTGTGTGAAAGGGGCCAAGGCCGCCGAGTGCGGCGCGTGCGTGCCCGAAGGCGAGTCGGGGGGCGATTGCGCTCCGCCGGGCACTGGCGGCTGCTGGATCACGGGCGGCGGCTTCGTCTCCGTGACGACCGGCGGCAACGGGAAAGCGAGCTTCGGCGGCAACGGCAAGCCCATGAAGGACGGCCGCATTCAAGGCGAGTGGAACCACGTCGATCACGGCACCGGGGGTCACATTCACGGAGAGGTTCGCTACTTGGTCTGCCGTCACGTCGACGAGCCCGGGCCCGGCCACCCCTCGGGACCCAAGAAGGACCTCAAGGACAACCAAGCGTACTTCGGCGGGCCCGCGCGCTTCGCCGAGACGGGGCCGCTCGCCGAGGGCTATTGGTTCGACGTCTTTGTGGAAGATCACGGCGAGCCCGGCAACACATCGAGTCAAGGCAATCGCCCCGGCACGGCGCCCGACGAATACCGGATTACCCTTCGCAAGCAGGTCGACCCGGCCAACCAGCAGTCGGGCACGATCCTGTATTCGGCCGGGTTGGGTCAGCTTGGCGGCGGCAACATCCAGCTTCATCCGCCGAACGGCGGGCACCCGGCGACCGCGTCGAGCTTGCCCAAGTGGGTCTCCTTCGAGAACTGAGCGCCTCGTAGACGCGTCGAGAAGCGACGATGTCACCGCCAAAGGCGTGCGACACTCGCTTCCGTGACGCCTACGGATCCGTTGCACGGCGTGACGCTCGAGATGATCCTCGAGCGTCTCGTCGCGCGTTACGGCTGGCCCGAGCTCGCCCGAGCGATTCCCGTCCGATGCTTCCAGTTCGACCCGAGCATCAAGTCGAGCCTCACGTTCTTACGGCGTACGCCGTGGGCGCGGGCCAAGGTCGAAGCGCTCTACCGTGAGAGCGTGAGCGAGGCCTGAGGCTCAGGGGCGGGCGCCCGCCTTCTTGGCCTTCCGGGCGGCACCCTCCGCCGGCACCTCCTCCACGAGGTACCGAAGCACGAGGTCGACGATCTCGTCCGTCAGGACCTCCATGTCGAGGCCCGGCGGCCTTTCGAGGAGGCTCGCGAGCATCGTCGCGCGCACCGATTGAAAGGCGACGAAGGCCGCGGCGTCAACGTTGGAGCGGCGCACCGTGGCGCCGGTGGCTGACAAGAAATACCGAATGATGGCGACGATGCGCGTGTCGAAGGCGTGGACCCGATCGGCGTGCAGCGAGCGAAGCCCCTCAATGGTCAAGACACGGTGGAGCCCCGGGCACGACGCGTAGAGGCTCGCGAGCCCGCGAACGACGGCGGTCACGGTGTCGCGTGGCGATTGCGTAAGGTTGGCGGAGGCGAGCACCGTCTGCATGAGCTCGAGGGCACGGGAGAACTCTCGGTCTTGCAGCGCGTGGAGGATCGCGTCGCGATCGGCGAAATATTGGTAGAGCGTTCCCACGCTCACGCCCGCCACTTCGGCGATGCGCGTGGTGGTGGCCGCGTCGAGCCCCTCGCGATCCAAAATCCGAATGGCTCCCTCCAAGATCGACTCGACGGTGGCCTGCGCGCGGGCCTGAACCGGCGGTTTTCTCGGGGGTCGCTTCGCTTGCTTGGCCATGACGAAAACCTGAAACAAACCCGAAGGGGAGGCGAATGGCCGAAGGCTCAGTTTGGCGGGAGGATGCTGGTCACCTGCGGGGCATCGCGAAGGCGCGCGCTCGCGGGACAGAACTTCCCACAAGCTGGCGCGAATTCAAACGAAGAAGGCAAGCATGACCACTGTAAGAACGATCACGAGTGACGGCGCCGGCGCGGTCTTGCGGCACGCGGCGGATCGAAAGACCGTCGTATGGACGCTCCTTCTGATGCCGGCCGTGGCCATCGTCCAATACGTGTGGCCCAAGACCGCCGGGTTCTTGATGCCGCTGTCGATCTACCTCGCGTATTGCGCCGGCGTCGTTGCCCACAACCACAACCACACGCCAACGTTCGTCGACCGCAAGTCCAACGGGTGGTTCTCGACGTGGATCTCCATCTTCTACGGCTACCCCGCCTTCGCGTGGATCCCGACGCACAACGAGAACCACCACAAGTTCGGCAACCGCCCCGGCGACGCCACCATCATCTGGCACCGCTTCAAGAAGAACAACGCCGCGGCGGCGCTCTTCTACTTCTTCGTCTCCGCGAAGGAGCAAGGCCCGCTCATCGCGCGGTATATCGCCAAGGCGCGCGAGAAGCGGCCCGTGATCTACTCGCTCATTCGCACGCAATACGCCGTCGTCTACGGGGTGCACGCGGCGGCCCTAGGCCTCGCTCTCGCGCTCCACGGCCCTTTGCGCGGCCTTCTGGTGTACGCCTCGGCGCTCGGAATCCCGGCGGCGCTCGCGCTCTGGGGGCTCATGTTCACCAATTACCTCCAGCACGTCGACTGCGATCCGTGGTCCAAATACGATCACTCACGCAACTTCGTCTCGCCGTGGCTCAACTGGTTCGTCTTCGACAACGGCTTCCACACGATTCATCACGAGCGCCCGGGCCTTCACTGGAGCCTCGCGCGCGCGGCCCACAACAAAGAGATCGCGCCGCACATGGACGCCCGCCTCGCCGAATCGTCGATCTTCGGTTACTGCCTGAAGACCTACCTGCTCGCGCTCGTGAGCAAACGCTACCGAGTAGCACCGCTCGTCACCGTGGCCGAGCTGGAGGCGCGGGAGCGTGAGGAGCAACGGCGGTGGTCGCGAAAGCTGCCTGACGAGCCCGACGAACCGGACGTGACGAAGGGAGGCCCGCGTTGGCGGTGCCTCCCTTCTGTCGTTTCGTAACCGTGTCTCGCTCAGCGATCTTCGAACTCGGGCTCGCCCTGAATCGGCGAGCGGAAGAGGAACTCCTCGGTGCCGAGGACGCCGCGCCAGACGCCGTTCTCGCAGTCGACCGACGTCTCGTGGAAGTTCACCGCGGGGCGTGTGCCCTTGAAGCTGCGCTTGCCCGTGACGATGTGGCCCTTGCCGGACTCGATGATGAGGCTGAGCTTGCTCTTGTCGTTCGGATCGGACGCGAAGCCGAGGTCGTATTCGACGCTCCACTCGTCGCCACCTACGGCCTTGACGGCGGCCGTGCGTCCGTCGGCGTTCGCCGCGACCTTGGCCGTGCCGTTGTATCGGTAACACTCGCCGGGCATGGCGACGTAGGGCGCGCGGCCGTCGTTCGCCGTCTTCCCGCCGCAGTTTTCCTGCTTGATGAACACCTTGAAGGGGCGACCGGCGGTGCGGCCGTCGCTGCGGACCTTCGTGAGGTTCGCGTAGTTCGAGCAGGCATCCCCCTCGTCGTTGTCGGCGTCGAGCACCGAGGGAACGATGAGGTTGAAGCGACGCTCCGACTGGACCTTCCCGTCGGCGCCGATCGCCGACACGTACACGACGTGCTGGCCGGGCCCGAGGTCCTTGTTGACGACTGTGCCACCGCGGCCCGTGGCCGCCGCGACCTGTGCCGACGTTGGCGGTCCGTCGAAGCTGACCACGCCCTTCGCCGCGCCGACGGGCGCGACGTCGAACGTGACGCTCACGTCACCGTCGTCGTCGACGTCAGCAGACGCGTTGATTTGAGCGCCGGCGACCTGCTGCTGCTCCTCGTGGCGGGCGAAGTCCTGGACCGCCGCGTCGTTCTTTCGGAGCGAGACGAACTTGAACTTCTTCCCGGCAGGATTGCGCGGGTCGACGGGAGTCTCCAAGAGCCGCTTGATGAGCGACACGGTGCCCTTGCCCGTCAGCATGTCGATGGTCTTCGCGTGGACGTCGTGGAAGAGCACGATGCCCTTCTTGCGAGCCTGCGCTTCGGCGACGTAGCCGTTCGCGCAGACGTCGACGGAAACGCCGTTTCTGCCCCAGCAGGCCCAGTCGGCGGAGAAGCCGCCCTTGAGTTCGCCGCCGATCTCCCAGAAGACCGGGCCGACGTAACCGTTGCCGCCGGCGCTGTTGACCTGCTGAATGTTGGAGGCACCGAGGGCCGTGAAGGCGCCGTAGGGCGGCCGGAAGAACTTGATGGGGCTCGCGAACTGGGACTGCGACGCCTTGATATGCGGCAAGAGGTGGCGGTCGGCCGTCATGATCTCGTTGATCGAGCCGCTGACGCCCTGCTTCGGGAGCGGGTCGGTGTGCGTGTTCGAGTGATTGGCGACGATCAGGCCTCCCGGGACTCGCGCCGAGTTGGCAGCGATGTACGCCGACGACGCGGGGTCGCGCTCGGAGTTCTTGCCAACCTGAAAGAAGATCGCCGGCACCTGGTTCGCGACGAGGAAGTCGACGAGCTCCTTGGTCCGCGGGCCGGGCCCGTCGTCGAGCGTGAGGACGAGCTCGCCTTCCTCTAGGCCGAAGTGGCGCGCCCCGATGTTGGTCGTCTCGAGGGCGTCCTCGGAGCCGTCACCGTCTTCGGCGGGGGCGGCGCTGCAAGCGATGCCCAGCGCGGAGAGGCTGCCGACGGCCAATAAGGAAAGGAGAGAGAGGCGCATGGCGGAGTTCCTTCTGGGCCGGAAAAAATCCGACTCCACGAGACCGTAAAGCATCGGCCATGCCGTCGCCCAGGCGCGCCAATCGCCTGACTTTGTTGGCTTAGAACCCTCTCTAGAGGTGGTCGATGGGGCGTCCATCTGAGGTCGCGTCGCACCATGTGCTTTCCCCGGTCCGCCCCCACGCCTCAGCGGGAGAAGTACCAATCGAGCAGCGAGCGGGCGTCGCCCAGGTCCGCGACGCGGGCGAGCGCTGCGGCGTGGTTGCCCCAGACGACGTCAGCACCCTCGGGGAAGCGCGCTCGCGCCTCGATGCGAGCGCAACCGAGGACGCCGTCCCGGTCGGCGTAGAAGCCGTAGGTCCGACAAGCCACGGGCCTCGCGTCGTACACGCGGCATGTCCCACGTGCGTCATCGAGCAGAGGGCAAGCGATCGGACGCGTTGCGCCGCGCCCGCGGCGCTCCGTCATTGCCGCGGCGATGGACTGCTGTTCGCTCTCGGCAAGTCGCTCAAGCGCGGCACTGAGCATCTCCCACTCGATGCCGGTGAGCTCAGGCACGGAAGCGAGCGACCGACAGCAATCGTCGCATCCCGCGCGGCACGGCCAGTCGTCGTGCGCCAGGGTGATGGCACCGCAGCGCACCGCGACGTCTTCCGTGAGCAACTCGAGTCGCTTCCTCGTCACCTCGCGATGTTGCCGCGCCTCGTTGGCCTCGACAAGTCGCGCCTGCGACCTCGTCCGTCAGCGAGTGTCCGTCAGAATGCCCGTCAAGGAAGAACGGTGGCGCCTTCGGCTCGCAGCCAGTCGCCCATCGAGGTCTCCGGTGCACCCTGCGCCGGATTGGCGTTCTTCGGTCGAATCTTCGCGCCGTCGTCGAGGCGCGTGTGCCAGTTGGCGAGGACGTTGTAGTTGCCCTGCGTGGTGAAGCCCGCGTGAACCCCCGCGACGGCCCACGCTTGGCGGCCAGCGGCGCCGCGTTTGACGAGGACCGGTCCTCCCGAGTCGCCAGCGCACAGGCTCGACACGTTCTCGGTGAAGAGGTAGCGCGCGCCAAGTTGCTTCCAGTCGTCGGAGACGGCACCCACCGAGGCGTTCCCATCGACGACCTTGGTGGCGCCGATGCGGAGAATGTTGTTGCGCAACCAGGACGGCGGCGCAGCGGCGTCGCCGCTGCACCCGTACCCCGCGAGTGTGACGGCTTCGCCCGCGACGAGCGCCTTCGTGGTGACGGGAATCTCCGGGAGGTCGCGCACCGAGTGATTGACCTCGCCCGACTGCGTCGGCGGCGCGAGGTCCTTCATCACGACGAGCGCGACGTCCGAGGCGCCGCCCGTATAGGCCTGCGCGTTGCGCGTGAAGCCGACGGTGCGGCAACGATTCTGTTGATCGTCCGACACGCTCCAAATTTTGCACGCCTCCTGCCACGGCTCGTCGAGCGAGATGTGCTCCAAGAAGGGCCAGCGCTGGCGTTCAACGCGATCGACGTAGGGGCCGTCCTCGTAGTTCGACATCTCAATGGATATCTCCTTCCCAGGGAACGGTGTGAGGGCACTCTCGGCCAGAATGCAGTGGGCCGCCGTGAGAAAGTGGCGTGGGCCAACCTTCGTCGCAGTGCAGCGACCCAAGTACACGACGGGCTTCAGCTCTTGCCGCTGGGCCATAGCCGGGACACCGCCACCGATCAGCGCGCCTTCCGCCGCACCTTCGTCAGACCTATCGGCGGTGCCGCCGCAAGCCACGCCGCAAGCCAGCAGGGACAACATCGCAGACGCGATGGTGAAGACGTGCATTCTCATGATGGGGCCGACTGCAAGCGCTCGGCCAAGGCGCCGAGGGCGGGCTGCGTAGGGGCATAACTGGGATGCGCGCCTCGTGAGGGGTCGCGATCGCGCGGGCGCGAAGGCGTCGGTGCGCGGATTGAGATCCGCCGGCGAGCGGGCGCTTCTCGCGATGGGAATAGCAGCGCTCGGTCCTCGGTCCGTAAAGACCAGACCGAACCCGCGCCGTTGACGTCGCGCCATATGCCCCAGAGGATTCGCCCATGCGTGATCGAAGCTCGCTCCTTGGTCGTCGTGACGTGCTCCTCTCGGCCGGCGCCGCATCGCTGAGTCAACTCGTCGCGTGCGCGCCGGCCATCACGTCACCGTCGGCTCCGTTGCCAAAGGAGGCATCGCCGAGGCCGCCGCCGGGCCTCGTGCTCAAGCACTTCGCCGCGTTCGGCGTCGATGAAAACCTCCTCCGGGAAGGCTTGTCGGCGGCGCTGTCGCGCGGCGCGGAGCGTGCGGACCTCTACTTTCAACACGACGTCTACACGGCGCTCTCGCTGGAGGACGGCCAAGTCAATCGCGCCCTCACCAACGTGACGCTGGGTGTCGGCGTGCGGGCCGTGCGCGGCGACCAGACAGGTTTTGCCTACACCGAAGACCTCTCTCTCGAGGCCGTGCGGCGCGCCGGCAAGACGGCGGCGGTCGTGGCGAGCGGCAGCGCCGGCCGCATCGCCGGCGCCTTTCACGCGCTCGAGCTTCCCAAACGCTACACGGCCGCGTTGCCTTGGGAAAACGTCGCTATCGCGGAGCGGCTGCCGCTGCTCACGCGCCTCGAGGCCGCCGCCGTGAAGGCCGACCGTAGGGTCCGAACGGTGCGCGTCTCGTTGGGTGATTCGCACGGCGCCATCCTCTTCGTCGACAGTGACGGCCGCGTCTTCGAAGACTTTGGCCCCATGACGACCTTGCGCATGTCGTGCACGATGGACCACGGCGGTCGCCGCGAATCCAATGGCTACAACGTGGCGGCGCGCGCAGGCCTTGAGTTCTACACGGACGATCGCTTGGGCCGCGTCGCGCGCGAAGCCGTTGCGCGCACGAGCGTGCTCTTCGATGCGAAGCCAGCGCCGCTCGGCGAGATGCCCGTCGTCTTGGCCGCGGGCGCGTCGGGGATCTTGCTCCATGAAGCCATCGGGCACGGCATGGAAGCGGACTTCAACCGCAAGAACACGTCGATCTACGCCGACCGCGTCGGCAAGCCGATCGCCAAGCACATCGTGAGCATCGTCGACGACGGGACGATCCCTTTCGCGCGAGGCAGCATCAACGTCGACGACGAGGGCAACTTGGCCGAACGGACGCTCCTCGTCGACAAGGGCACCTTGGCCACCTACCTGCACGACACCATTTCGGCGAAGCACTACCGCGTGAAGCCGACGGGCAGCGGTCGTCGCGAGTCGTTTCGTCATGCGCCGATGCCGCGCATGCGCTCCACGTACATGCTCGCCGGGCCTCACGGCGATGACGAGATCCTCGCCTCCGTGAAGCGCGGCATCTACTGCACCAACTTCACCAACGGCCAGGTTCAGATCGGCGCCGGCGACTTCACCTTCTACGTCAAGAATGGCTACCTCATTGAGGACGGCAAGCTCACGCAGCCGATCACCGACGTGAACCTCATCGGCAACGGACCGAAGGTCTTGGAGCAAGTCGACATGGTCGGCGCGAAGCTCGAGTTCGACGAAGGCGGCTGGACTTGCGGCAAGGACGGACAGTCGGTGCCCGTTTCCCTCGGCATGCCGCGCGTTCGCGTCGCCCGCATGACCGTCGGTGGGAGGAAGGCATGAGTCAACAAGAGCTCCTCGTCGCAGCCCGCTCCGCCGTCGCGCTGGCAAAGAAGCACGGCGCGAAGGACGCGGCGGCCAGCGCCTCGCGGTCTCGCGAAGTCGAGACGACCTGGCGCGACGGCAAGATCGAGAAGGTGTCGGACGCCGTCTCTCGGTCTGTGACGCTTCAGGTCTACGCCGACGGCAAATACGGCTCCATGTCTACGAGCGATCTGCGCCCCGACGCGCTCGATCGGTTCGTCGCAGGCGCTGTTCAAATGGTTCGCGCCATCGCTCCCGACGTTCATCGGACGCTCCCCGACCCGTCGCTCTATGCGGGCCGAAGCACTGAAGACCTCGGGGCCTTCGACCCGGCGCTGCTCGAGGTGACGGCTGACGCTCGCGTCGCGCGCGCCAAGGCCCTCGAGGAGGCGGCGCGCAGCGTGAAGGACGGCGGCCGCATCCTGTCGGTGTCGACGGCCGTCTCCGATCAGACCGTCGCCTCGTCGCGCGTCACGACCAACGGCTTCGAGGGCGCGTTCCAGGCGAGCTACGCGTCGCAGTCGGCGAGCGTTTCGGTCAAAGACGACGACGGTCGGCGACCGGAGGATTGGGCCTACGCCACGACACGGAAGCTGTCGTCGCTGCCGGCCCCGGAGCTCGTCGGCCGCGAGGCGACGGAGCGAGCGCTCGCTCGGCTCGGCGCGAAGAAGATGCCGTCCGGTACCATGAATGTCCTCGTGGAGGCGCGCGCGCGCGGGCTCCTCTGGCACCTCGTGGGCCCGCTTTCCGGCGCCTCGCTCCAACAACGCGAGTCGTTCCTCGAAGGAAAGCTCGGGAGCGCTGTGGCCAGTCGCGAGCTCTCGCTCATGGACGATCCGCTCCTTCGCGAGGGGCTCGCGTCGCGTCCGTATGACAGCGAAGGGATCAGCACGAAGCGCCGCGCGCTCTTCGAGAAGGGCGTCCTCAAGACCTACCTCCTCGACGTCTATTACGCGAACAAGCTCAAATTGACGCCCAACTCCGGCGCGACGACCAACGTCCTGGTCGCGCCGGGGACGCGCTCGAAGGACCAGCTCACGGCCGACATGAAAGACGGCATCGTCATCACCAGCTTCCTCGGCGGAAACTCCAACGGCACGACGGGGGTCTTCTCGCTGGGCCTCGCGGGCTACCGCGTCGTCGCCGGCAAACGCGCTGAAGCCGTTGGCGAGATGAACATCTCCGGCAATCACCTCGACTTCTGGAAGCGGCTAGTCGCCGTGGGCAACGATCCGTACCTGTATTCGTCGCTGCAATCGCCGTCGTTGCTCTTCGAGAAGGTGTCCGTCGCCGGAACGTGAGGCGAAGCCTCCGTCGAGCAGCTTCGAGACGCAGGCGCCGCACAGGCCTTGGGCGCTGGCCAAGGGTGATGCTCGCAGCGCATCGTGTGCACGTCGCGTGCAGCACTTCGTGTCCATGAGCGCGCTGCCGGCGCGCGGGGCTGCAAACGGCGTCGGCTTCGGGGGCGCAGGGAGGCGGAATTTCCAGGCCTGCGAGTCGCAATTGTGGCGGAAGTTCGCGATGACGCCCACGCTGGCATGTGCTTTGCGGCGCGGCGCGGAATGACGCGTCCGTTCTCCCTGTCGACTCTCGTGGCTCTGCTGGCTCAGGCATCGGTTGGGTGCGGCACAACCCCTCCATCGGACGCGACGTCCGAAGCGGCGCTTGAGAGTGAGGCCCCCGCCAGCTTCGAGCTCATCCAAGCCGGCTTCTTCCACAACGACATCGCGCGCCAGAGCGCGGCCTGGCGCTTGCTCCCCAAGCTCGTCCACATCGGCTTCGCGGACGCCCGGCCGCCCCTTGCGGTGCGCGAGGGAGACGATGGCGCGCGGCCGAGCTGGGAGGGCGTTCAAGATATCCCCATCGAGTACGACGCGGAGGGGGCCAACAAGGCCGTCGTCGTGACCGTGCCGAGCGAGCATCGAGGGAAGGCGTTCGCGCTCTTCGCCATGAAGGTCGAGCGCTTCGACGGATCGATGGGCGCGTCGGCCCAATGGCTCCGCGAACAAAGCGTCGACCTCAAGGCGCCCGCCGGTCGCTTCGTGGGCGTCGACGCGCAGAGTTATGCAGCGTATCCCTTCGCCGGCGAGTGCTTCCAGACGCGAGTCGGCCGCGAGCCCGCCTTCGCCGGAAAGCTTCGCGGCGTCGTCTATGGGTTCACCGATGCCTCGAGGGCGGCGTACGAATCCAACAACGACGTGGCGTGGGTCGATGTGGAAGGCGCAGCGAGTCACGAAGGCTTCGCGCCCGTGACCGTTGCCCATGATGGCGGCTACAAGGGCACTTACGTGTCGTCGCCGGTGTGGTTGCGGGTACCGGAGGGCAAGAGCCTGGTCTTCAAGGCCAGCTTGTCCCGCTACGAGGGCGTCTGCTACTTCGGTGACGACACGAAAGAGATCGCCGGCCCTGCGGGGAAGTTCAAGCACCTCACGAAGACGTACTTTCAGGCGGATTAAGGGGCTTCTGTCGCCGGAACGTGAAACGCCCAGCCTCGCTCACGCGGACGGCTCTGCGAGCTTCACGACGACGGTCGGCGGTTTCGCGAGCGTCTGAAAGACCACGCAGTAGCGCTCGGTGAGCTGCACCAACTTCTCGAGCTTCTCCGGCGGCGCGACGGCGTCGACGGTGAAGGTCACGTCGATCGACGTGAACCCGACGGGGGCGTCTTTGGACACGCCCAGCGTTCCCCGAAAGTCCAGCTCGCCGCTCGCCACGACCGTTGCCGCTCCAAGCTCAATGCCCATCGCCGTCGAGACGGCGGCGAACGTTACGCCGGCACAGCCCACGAGCGCCTCAAGGAGCATCACCGCTGAGCACGCGGCCGTCCCGTCGCCGCCAGCGGCCCGGTGCAACCCCGCCGTGGTCAAGCCTTGGCTCGACTCGAGCACGCAGGTGACGTCGGTCTGCGAGACGCGCCCTCGCGCCGTGAGCGTGACGAGCGCGGACGCTGGCGACTCCTTGTATCGGGCCTTCAGCGGTGCCTGGAGTTCGCGGAGGTGAGCGGCGTTCATGACGTGCACCCTACACGAGCCTTTGCGCAGGCGACGGCATCTCGGTCGTCATCCGGCTCGTTCCCGCTCAGTTCGTGGGGCACGCCTTGGGCGCTGCGACCTTGCAGTCGATCCACCGCTGGTAGATCTCGTCGACGGTCGCGTGCCACACCCAGAAGATGGGCGCCGCGGGCGAGTCCATCGTACGCATCGTGCCGCCAATGGTCTCGTGGACGACCGTGTGGAAGCCCGTGCCGCCGCCGAAGCCGCCGCCCAGATCGTCGGCGAGGGCGCCCACGGAGGGGAACTTGCAGATCTCCTTCGTCGTGTAGCGCGTGGGGATCGGCACGGCTGGCGCTTGCGTCTCGAGGCCCTTGACGTTGACGCGCCGGCCATGAACGTTCGTGTACGAGTTCGTGTAGGCGAACTCGCAGAGCAAGCCGCTGTTGTTGGTCGAGCTGACGCTGCCGAGCGTCTCGCAATCGCCCCCCGTCGGCGGATCGAGCTGGAAGAATGGTGCGGGAACCTGCGCCGATGGCTTCCACGAGGGAAGTCTCCCATTGGGCAGCTGATGGCCGATGGCCGCCTCCATTTGCCCCAGGTACCAGCGGTGGCACGTGAGGAAGTGCTCGCCTTGGTGGTGAATGGCGTGGTGCGCGCGGACGACGCTCACGGATACCTTCCCCTCCGAGGGATCTTCCCACGGGACCACTTCACCGCGTCTCGCGGGGACCGAGAGCTTTGCCGTTCGGATGTAGCCGTCAATGGCGTCGTTGATGCGCTGCTGTTCCGCGGCAGACAGCGAACCGAGGTCCACGCGCGGCGAGGGGCCGCTTCCCGCATCGCGAGCGGCCGACGCACTCGCCGGGGTCGAAGTCACCCCCTGCGCCTTCGCGTCGCCCCGCGAGGGCTCGCTTGCCGCTACGCCCTGCTCTTCGCCCCCATAACAACCGCACAAGAGGGCTGCACACGAAAGGAGCCTCGCGACCTGCATTGACCGCTACGAAGGCGAGCCGCGTTCCATCGCACCTCACGAGCTATCGGCCCGGGATTGTTGGTGGAGCAAGGGTTTCTCCGCCTCCCCGGATCCGTTTGATCAGCCCATGACATGGAGTCGATCCGTGCAATGTTCCGGGGCCGCTGTTGCGGCTCTCGGGCGCGCCTTCCTTACGCTATCGAGGCTTCCGCGCGACGCCGCGAACGGTGGGGCGGACGATGGGAATGGATTTTCTCATGCTCTCCGCCGTCACCGCCTCCAGTGCAAAGCCGGCGCGCTCGATGGCCTCGCCAGTGCGCCGCGTCAGGTGACAGTTGCCTGCGATGCGTTTCCACAGTGGCTCGAAGCGCCGCTGCCACGCGAGTCGCGACGGCTCCTCTGAAGCGACGTGCTCGAGGAACACGAGGGTGCCGCCGGGTCTGAGGACGCGCCACGCCTCCGCGAGCGAGCTCGCCGGCTCCGTCACCGAACAGAGGACGAGGGTCGAGACGACGACGTCGAACGAGTCTCGCGTCACCGGCAGACGCTCCGCGGGCGCGCCGATGAGCTCGATGCGGTGCGTGCTGCCCTCGACCCTTCGCGCTAGCTTCGACCGCATCGCATCGTCGGGCTCCGCGAGGACCAGTTCGGTGACGCCCGCTCCGTAGTGCGCCAGGTTCGCTCCCGTGCCGGCGCCGATCTCGAGCACGCGACCCTCGAGCGGAGCGAGCAGATCATGCCGCCATGCCGCGAGGCACGCGGCTTCGGCGCCTGCCGTGGCCCTATCGTAGATGGCGGCGAGAAAGCGAGACACGCGTCACACGATACCTGGCGCCGACCCGTACCGGCGATGCGACGTGTCGCGGCCGGCTGCTATCCTTTGTCATCTATGGATGAGCGCGCTTCGCCGGCGCCCCAGGGCGCTTCCGGTTCGCCGCTCTTCGAAGGCCAATGCCTCGAGCTTCGGCGCAATTGGTACGTCCCGTCCCTTGGCCTCGCGATGACCGCGCTCGGTCTTTGGACGTTTTTTGGCACCCGTGGCCCGAACGGCGCGTTCGGCCTCTTCGCTCTGTGGATGGGGCCCTTCCTTGCATTGCTGCCGCTCTTGCGGAATGCGTTCCCCTTGTCGCGTCGCCTGACGCTACGCGCCGACGCAGGGCGGCTCTGTCTCGGTGAGGGCGAGGGCGTCCGCGAGGTCGATGCGCAAGACATCGTGGAGGCGAAGCTCGTCCCGCGCGAGGGCAAGGGGGTCGATACGGTCGCCGACTTCACGCTGCGCGACGGCGCGCGCCTTCGTCTTTGGCTCGCACGACCCGAAGCCACGCGTCTCCTTCACGCGCTTGGTGTCGGCGTCGGCCAACGGCGGGCCACTTTTGAGCGCGTCGTACCGTTCGGCGCTCGGTACCTCATCGTCTCGCTGGGGCTAGGTCTTCCCGTCTACGTGCTTCAGGTCGTGTGGGCATGGTTCAATCACACGGACGCGCTCCTCGCCGTTGTGGCGTGGCCGTTCATCGTTGCCTTCTTCTCGTTCGGGCCGGCGTGGATGTTGGGCCTCGTGCGCGGGCGGGTCGTCGTAGGCGCCGATGGGCTCTTGTTGCGCTGGCTCGTCCGCGAGCGCTTCGTGGGATTCAATGAGGTCGCGGCCGTGAGGTCAGTGGAGTCGCGGCTCGCGCCCCACGTGATCGATACGGTCGTGGAACGGACGGCGGGCCGCCCCATTCGCTTGCGAGCCCTTGAGATGCCCGACACGGAGAATGAACGCGGCACCAGTGGAAAAGCCCTCTTCGCCCACGTCACGCGCGCCTGGGCCACTTGGCAGGAGCGCGGTCCAAGCGGCGCCGCACCGGCGCTATTGGCGCGCAGCGGGCGATCGTCGACCGAGTGGCGCCAAGCGCTCGATGGGCTCGCACGAGGCACCGCCCGCGGGTACCGCGCGGTAGCCGTGAGCGCCGAGCGGCTCGTAGAGATAGCGCGCGACCCTCTGTCTCCCGGCGACGTGCGCGCCGGAGCTGCCGCGGCGTTGGTCCTCGCGCAACGTAGCGAGCACAAGGAGACCGTTCGCGTGGCCGCTGAGGCGTGCGCCGATCCGGGTACACGCGCCGCGCTGTTGGCGCTCGCGGAGGCCGAGAATGAAGCGGCCGTGGAGCAGGCGCTCTCGCGCGTCACGTGAACGCGGGGCTTGCGTTCGGCACAAAAGAGAAGAGCCCCACGCGGTGACCGCATGGGGCTCTCTCCGAGTGAGCGGTTCGCTCAGCTCTTCGGCGCGGGCGCCGGCGGCGGCGGTGCAGCGAAGTCGTAGGTCCACGTGGCTTGACCCGTGCGCGCGTCCGGCGGCTTGATCGCCAGCGAGCCCACGGCCTTCGTCACGCATTCGCCCACCGCGTCGGGGGCCGTCGAGGCGGCCTTGTCGACGCTGATGTTCACGAACTTCCCGGTCTCCGTCTCGACCTCGAACTTGATGGTGACCTTGCCCTGCGCACCGGGCGTCGCCTTAAGGACGCCATCGTAGCAGCCGAGGATCTCCGCGTTCTTGGACTCGAGCGCAGCCTTCGTGTCGTCGCGATACATCTCGGGGCTTCGCGCCGCGAAGGAGCAAGCCGTGAGGGAGAGCGACGCCGTAACCAAGAGTAGTCCCTTCTTCATCACTTCTTCTCCGCAGGCTTGGGTTCGGGCTTCTTGGCGGGCTCGGCAGGCTTCGCTTCGACCTTCTTGGCCGTTTCGACCTTCTTGACCGCTTCCTTCTTCACCGGGGCCTTCGGGTCCGTCGGCTTTACGCCTTCGGGCTTCTTCAGGTCCGCCGGAACGGGCGCCGCGTCGGGAGCCTTTTGGGTCTCCTTCTTCTCCTCGACGACCTTCTCTTTGCCCGTGGCCGGATCGATCTCGACCTTCTTGGCCGTGACATCCTGCTCGACGACGAGGAACTCGACGCGACGGTTCTTCTCGCGACCTTCCTCGTTGTCGTTCGGCGCGATGCCCTTCTCCGAGCCCCAGCCCTTGGCCGTGAGGCGCGCGGCGTCGACGCTCTCCTTCTTGATGAGGTGCTCCATAACCGACTTGGCTCGGTCATCGGAGAGCTTCTTGTTCTTCTTCGCGTCGCCCTCAGCGCTCGCGTGGCCCTCGATGGAGAGCTTCTTCACGTGCGCGTTGTTCTTGATGACGTCGGCGATGTCCTTCAAGAGCGAGAAGCTCGCTTCCTTGATGATGGCCTTGTTGACCTCGAACTGGATCTTCTCTTTGAACTCGATCTTGTTGTCGCGGAGCTCGACGCGCGGCGGCGGCTTCGGCGGCTCGACGGGCTTCGGCGGCGGGGGCGGGGGAGGCGGCGGCGGAGTGCCGGCGATGAGGATGGGTTGCGCCCCGGCGAACTGTGTCGCACCGCCGCAGCCAACGGCTGCGACCATCAGCGACAGAGCGGCCAGGCAGGTAAGGTACGGTCGAGAGTGCATGGTCATTCCTTCTTGCTTTGCGCGCCGACTCCCGCTTCGAGGGGAGGGGCGCGCCCTAAGGTCCGAATCGGCACCGGCGGCCGGGGCAGTGTGACAACAGCCGTCCGCGGGCGCCTCGACCTTCCTAGACGGCTCGGGCGCGAGAATCCATGCAAATTTCCATGTGGGTGCAGCTCGCCCCCAACCGGATGCGCGCGAGACACCACGTTTTTGTGGATGAGCCGCCCGTCGACCGAGGGCGCGCCTTCGCGAGACTCGTGCACCGTTTCCGTTCTAGCCTCCCGGCATGTCGACCACAGTCGTTCTGGACACCTCCCTCGGCTCCATCCACCTCGAGCTCGACGCGACGCTCGCGCCGCAGACCGTCGCGAACTTCCTCGCCTACGTTGATCAAGGACACTACGCCGGCACGCTTTTCCACCGCGTGATTCCGGGCTTCATGGCGCAAGGTGGCGGCTTCGACGCGAGCTACGAGAAGAAGCCGACGCGCGCGCCTGTCGAGAACGAAGCGAGCCCGAGCGCCAAGAACCTCCGCGGCACCGTGGCCATGGCCAGGACGAGCGACCCGCACTCGGCCACGGCGCAGTTCTTCGTCAACGTCGCCGACAACGCCTTCCTCGACCAGCGCGACAAGTCGGCATCGGGCTTTGGTTACGCCGTCTTCGGCAAGGTGACGCAAGGCATGGATGTCGTCGACAAGATGGTCGCCGCGCCGACGGGAGCGCAGGGACCGTTCGCGAAAGACGCGCCGATGCAACCCATCGTCATCACGGGAGCGCGCCGCGGGTAGGCGCCCCGCTGGAGCTACTTGACGATGACGCCGTTCTCCGAGCCCGTGCAGACGCTCACTTCGAGCAGGACGTAGAGCAGGGCGCGCTCCTGCGGCAAGAGCGAGCCCGCGCCCGACGACTCCGTGTGGTACGTGCTGAAGAGGACGCGGCCGCAGCCTTGCTCGAAGCTCACCGTGGATGGCTGAGGCTTGCCGCCGATGAGTCCGTTCACCCAGACCTTTGGCGTGATGGTCACGTCATTGCCCGCCTTGTCCTTGCCAGGGCGGGCGTTGATGCTCGTGATCTTCGTGTAGTTCTTCTCGAGTTGGAACGTCGTGACGCCTTGCGCGGCGAGCCACGCCTCGAGCCCCGGGTCTTCGACCTTCGCCGGCGCGTTGTACATCCCTCCGCATCCGCTGCAGGGCTGGGTGCTCTGCCCTTCGAAGCCGACGTAGCCAGCCCAAGGTTGGTGCACGAAGTCGTAGTGCCAATCGGTGACGTAGAGGCGCCCGCCGCCCTCGGCGAAGCTCCGCAGGTTCTTGATGGTCGTTGGATCGACCGACAGGTCGCTCTCGGAGCCGCAGGGCAAGAAGACGATGTCGAAGGCGTCCAGGCGCTTCGCGTCGCGCAAGAACGTGTCCGCGTCGGACACCATGGTGAGCGCCGCCTTGGTGAGTCCCAGCTCGACGAGCGAGTCTTCAATCTTGTCGTAGCTCCCGGACACGACGGCCATGGCAGGGACCTCGTCGCTCTGCGCCGCGTTTCGGGCCGACGGGAGCGTCGTCAGCGCGCGCGGCACGTCGTTGTCTCCGCCCACGACGTCAAACTCGCGGGCGCGGCGAAAGCCGCCCTTCTGGACGATGAGCGTGCGCACTCCGAGCTCGTAGGAGGGAAGCTCGAAGGAGCCGTCGGGTTCGGTGATCGCGAATGGGGTGTCGGCGCTAAGCGTGACGCACTCGTCGCAGTGTTTGCCGCGGGTGAGGGGAGTCGGAGCCTCGGCCGCGAGGTAAACGAGGGCGCCAGCGATGGGAATCTGCGGGTTCGGGGCGCGAACGCTCCCGCGCAGCGTCGCCAAGACCTCGTGCGTCGGGGCCGCGCCGTCGACGAAGTCGGTGCCTGCGGCGCTCGCGTCTTCGCCGGCGCCACCTTCAGCGGTCGCGGTGGCCGACGACCGACCGGCCGGTGAGCATGCGCCCGCCGTCACGCCCACAAGCGTCGTTGCGAAGAGCACTCCCAGCAGGCCGACAAGAGAACGCCACATCGCCCCGCAGGTACACTGCGTGGCTAGCTGGCGCCAGCGGCAAGACCTTCGGAGACTCGTTCGCGAGGTATAGGCGGGACAATCCCGACGGTGGTCGAGTGCGCTGAATCGGGGGGCGCTCCAGCGTGACCTAGCGTCGGGGTCGCGGCCGCGGCTTCTTGGCAGGCTTCCGGCGCGGCGGCGCCGGCGCCGCGTCTTGCACGGGCTCCTCGTCGCGCGGCTCGGCGTCGCGCGGCGGTGCCTGCCGCTCGTCATCATCGCGGGCGGCGTCTCGCTCGTCTTCCGCCGCGCGCGCATCCTTTGGCGCCGTTTCGTCGAGCGAAGCGTTCGGCTTCGCTGGCGCCTCCTTCGCGGTGGCCGGGGCCGCACCGAAGGTGACGGCGATCCCCAAGGACAACGTCCGCATGTGGCCTTCGTAGCGGCCGTTGTTCACGGCCCCCAAGAGGGCGCCGTTGGCGCCCACCGGGTCACCGTTCTTGAGCCCGTTGGATGGGCGAATCGCGCCGTTCGTGACCGTGCGCGACGGAGAGAAGATCTCCGCGTAAGCGACGTTGAACGTAAAGGCACCGCTCTTGAGGCCGGCCCCAACGGTCACCCCGAACTTGTCGAGCGTGTTCACATCCACGCGCGTGTACGCGTTCGACGTGGCCGTCGAATCATGAAATGCGCCGGCGCGCACGGTCATCACGGCTCCGAGTCCCAAGGCTGGTGCGTCCCAGTTGTACGCGCCGCCTCCGCGCACGCTGTACGTGTCGCCATAGCCGTGCGGGCTCACAGACTTCACGGGGCTCGCCTTGCCGCCGATGTCGATGCTCGGAATGTCCACGGTAGGTCCGAAGCCCTCGGCGCCGCTCCACGCTTCGTACGTTGCGTCGAGCTCGACGTCGCCGCTCTCGCGCTCGCCTTCGAGGACGCGGTAGCGGCCGCCGGCGCGAAGGACGAGCGGAAAGCCCACGAGGAGCGTGGCCTTCGCGTCGGGGATCGGTGCCGGCTGCGCCGACGGCGGCGTCGTCGAGACGTTCCCTTCGGCGCGCATTTTCCATGGCGAGCGCACCATGAGGCCGAACTCGAGGGTGTTCGACGGTCGCCATAGGGCGCCGGCCGACGCCGCGAACGATGTGCCGCTCGCGCGGAGGCGCGAGTCCACGTCGCAGCCGCGAAACTCGGCGTTGGGGCAAGAGGTCGCGCCGAAGTCGGCGTAGCTGATGGCGAGCGCGTCGAAGCTCCCGTAGACGAGGTGGCCTCCGAGGCCGATGTCGAGCTCCGGCAGCACGCGATACGCGCCCGCGAGCGTCGGGTAGACGGCCAGCGAGTCGCCGCTGACGGAGTCGTAACGCGCGGGGTTTGGCGCACCGGAGGCGCCGCTCCCCACATTCAGAGGAAATACGCGGTTGCCCGAGCCCGCTGGCGTCAAGAGCCCTGCCGCGAGCGTGAGCCTCTCGAAGGCGCCGAAGTCCGTCGACGCGGTGAGCGTGGGAATCACCGCAGCGGCGCCGAGGTTCTCGGACTTGGGGAATGTGCGCCCGCCCCATGGCGTTGCCGGGTTCTGCGCGTTGTCGGTGTAGGCTCCGGCCCGCGCGAACGTGAAGCTGTCGGAGACGACGTTGACGTCGAGCTGGAGGCTTGTCCCGCGCTGCTTCGCGAAGCCTGCGACGTTGTAGAGCAACGCCGTTCCGTTGTCGGCCTTCGCCGTGAAAGCGGCACCGCGCCCCATGGCTTCGGCGCCGAGATCGGGGACCTCGTAGCCGCCAGCGCGGGCCCGAGGCGCAACGGCGAGCAAGAGGCTCGTGATGGCGACGGTCGTGGGCCAGGCGGGGACGCTTCGCACGATGTTCTTCGGGGCAGCCTAGCGAACATCGCCGCGGCGCGGCAGCCATCAGGGCGGGCAACCGGGCGCGCCGGTAGACGCGCCCGTCAGCGGATTCTTGCAGGGTACACACGTATGCACGTTGTCGCAGCTGCCTCGATCCATGGCGATGCCCTCGAGCCCGAAGTCGAGGCAGTCGCTCAGGCATACGCCCGAGTAGGTTCCGAGCAGAGCGGAGGCTTGGCACGGCTTGCCGGCGAAGGCGGAGTCCACGACCATCTCCGCGGGGACGCAGTAGACGCCCTTGTTCTCCCCGAAACACTCGTCTTCGCTGAGGTACTCCTTGTCTTGTCCCGGCGGGATCATCTGATTGGGAATGCAGCGCCCGTAGGAGAAGCCGCCCTTCTGGCAGCAACCCTTGAAGACGCGCTGCACATCGACGGGACCGCGATCGCATGATTGCCGACATGCCGCGGTGGCCTGTCCAGTGAGCGGATCGAAACAAGGCGCGCAGCGTTCGAAGGGCTGGCACGTCGAGACGGGGAGCTTCGAGGCTTGCGCCGCGACTTCTGGAAGATCGACGTGGAGGCATCGTCCTTCCACGCCGCCGACGGAACCGCAGGTGCGCGGAATGAAGTTGCCGCCGGTGGCGATGAAGAGATCGGGGACGCAGAAGCCGCCGCCGCAGGCCGCGAGCTGCCCCTGTTGCGAGGGAGGCACGAGGTTCGCGGGCACGCAGTGAGCGCCGCCCGACGTTCCGCACGGCGGCAACGTGTTCGGGTCGAGCACGGGCGGACCTTGATGCGGGCACTGCTGCGGCGCCGCCGGCTGCGTCGTGCCCGGCGTGGGGGCCGGTTGGCCGAACTGCTGACCCTTGTCGCAGGCGGCGGCGGCCGCAGCCGCTTGTTCCTTGCTGTGCCCAACGTCGCAAGCTCCGCTCGGTTGATTCGAGCGAGGGTCGACGCAGGGCGCGCACCGCTCGTCGGCCTCGCAGACGTCCTGCGTGAGGATCCCGACGACCTCCGCAACCTGCTTCACGCACACGCTCATGCAGGCGCCGTCGAATCCGTTGAACGCCTTGCACTTCTTCGGTTGGTAGTTGGGATCTTTGACGAACGTCTCGGGCACGCACAGGCCCGTGGCGCAGGTGTCGAGCTGCGACGCGACGCCAGCGGGAACCTTCTCGCGTGCGACGCAGCGCGCGCGTCCCGTTTGGCCTGCCGTGCAGCACGCGGGCAACGTCGACGGGTCGCCGATGCCAGCGGCCGGCGCCGCGCTCGAGCACACGGCCGCGGAGGGCGGCGGCAGACCCGACTGCGTCGCTACGGGGCGCGGCGAGGGCAGTGGTGCTCCATAGGGGTCGGCGCTCGAACAGCCGACCACAAGCGCCGCGACCGCCAACCCACAACCCACCGCCGCGCGAACGAGCTCCATCTGACGCCGCCTCCCTGACGGTTCGTACCCTTCAAGGTCTGCGCCATCCGCGCGGCCGATTTGGCTGCAATTTTCAGCCTCTAGGGCGCCCGTTTGCCCGCGTTTCCCGACATCGGCGCGGTTGTGGGGCAAAAATGAATCGCTCCCGCGAGTGTCGCGATTTGGCCGCAAAACTTCGCGCTCGTCGCGTGCGGTTTGCACGTTTCCGCGCCGACCGAGGCGGTCAAGTCGCCGGGGAGTGGGTGCACCCCCTGAGCTATCGGCGATCGACGTTCCGCCCTACCGCCACCGGAAAGTGGCCCATGGACCGGCGCCGTCCCGCAAGGTGGATCATCGTCGCTCCGACTCGGCCGCCTGGCTCCCTTCGCAGAGCTGATCAAGGACGCCAACGCCCCTGAGCCGCGCCCTACGCGAAAGTTGGCCGCCGCCGCGACGGCTAACGATCATCGGCCCGCTGGAGGTCTCATGCCGTTCGCTGCTCTCGCCGTCGTCGTCGTGCTCGCTGCGCTTGCGGGGCTGGGCGCCCTGCGTACGGTGGCGCAAGGCAACGTCGCCGTCGTCACGATGTTCGGCCGCTACCGGCGGCTGCTCTACCCGGGCCTGAACATCGTGATTCCCGTCGTTGAAAGCGTGCAGCGCGTCATCTCGGTGCAGAACCGCTCCGTCGAGCTCGCCTTTCAGGCCATCACGCAGGACCAGGCCAACGTCTACTTCAAGGCGATGCTCCTCTACTCGGTGCTCGATCAAGAAGAGCGCACGATCCTCAACGTGGCCTTCAAGTTCGTCGACGAGCAGAGCTTCGCGCAGGCGCTCTCTCGCACCGTCGAAGGCGCCGTTCGCTCCTTCGTGGCCACCAAGAAGCAGTCGGAGATCTTGGCGTTGCGCGGCGAGATCGTGACCGCCGTGAAGGCCTACCTCGACCCGAGCCTCGAGTCCTGGGGCTACCACCTCATCGATTTGCAGATCAACGACATCGTCTTCGATCAGGCGGTCATGGAATCGATGGCGCGCGTCGTCGCCTCGCAGAACATGCTCGCGGCGGCCGAGAACGAGGGCAAAGCGCTCCTCATCACCAAGACCCGCGGCGCCGAGGCCGACGGCAACGCCATCCGTATCAGCGCGGAGGCGGACCGTTCGGCTCAGCAGCTTCGTGGTCAAGGCATCGCGCTCTTCCGCGAAGAGGCGGCCCGCGGCATGAGCCTCGCGGCACGCGAAATGGAGCAAGCGGGGCTGAGCTCGTCGCTCATTCTCTTTCAAATGTGGACCGAGGCGATGAAACACATGGCGGAGACGGGGCGCGGCAACGTCCTCTTCCTCGACGGCTCGGCCAGCGGCATGGAGGGAACGCTGAAGCAGATGCTCGCCCTCCACGCGTCGTCGGCCAATCTCGCGGTGCCGCCGTCTCCGCGGCGCACCTGACGGAGGCCGCTTAGTCGGAGCCGCCGTCGGAGGGCGCGTCGGCGGGAGCGTCCGCGGCCGCATCCTTCGGAACCACGCTCTCGATCCACGCGAGCACGCACGCTTGCTTCGAGTTCGAGAGCGCGATGGCTGGCGGCATACGTGAGCCAAATGGCGGCGACGCGAGCAGCTTCGAGTAGATGGCGCTCTTCGGTGGCGCGCTCGGATCGATGAGCAGGACGCCTGCATCGCCATAGGCGGGCTTGCCCAAGAGTCGCGTCACGACATTGGGCGCTGTCAGGTCGAGCTCGCCCATCTTCTGGCCGCCGCCGTGACAGCCCCCGCACTTCGTCGGGAAGAGCACGCTCTCAACATCGGGGCACGGTCCGCCGTCGTCGACTTCTTGGAGCGGACCGAGGGGCGCGGTGCTGTCGAAGGCGACGGTCGACTGCGCGTCGGTGCTCGTGAATGCCGCGTCGGCGGCCACGCTCGCGTCCGCCTGCGAGGCCTCGCCGGCGTCTACGAACGCGTCTCTGTCGGCGAGCGAGCCGGGGCACGCCCAAAGGGCGAAGAGCCACGAGATTGCGAGCGCCCGTACTTTCATGGTGCGTCCTCTCCGAAGCTCAAAGGCGTAGCGTCATCCCGAAGTCGGCACGCACGATTTCGTCGAGCGCGCCGCCGGCCACGGTCGCGTCGCCGGGCGCCGGCGTGAACGAATAGAAGAAGCGGCGGTAGGCGCCCCCGGCTCGAAGCTCGAAGCTCTTCACGATGGGGAGCACGAGCGCGCCGTCAGCCTCGAGGCCGCCGACCTTCGCGTCGCGGAGGCGGCCGCTGAGCTCGCCGGAAGAGAGCACCGCCAGGTATCCACCGCCGACCAAGAGGGCGAGCGGGCCCAGCGGCAGCCTCACTTCGAGGCGAGGCCGAAGCGTGCGATACGCGACCGACGGCGTGTCGAGCGGAAGCGCCGCGGGGTTCGGATCGCGAAACAGGAAGGACTCCTGACCGTAGCTCCCCGAGACGTAGAACGCGGGGACGTGCCACCCGCGACCGACCCGAATGCGAAGCTTCGCGCCCGCGTCGACGCGGGTCCACACGATCGGGATGCGCGTGCCGTCGGGCAGGTCGACAGACTGACCGAGTCCGCGCTTGAAGTCGCCGAACATGCCGAGGTCTTGCAGGAACACCGCGCCGCTTCGCGCGAGGGGGTAGAAGTCGAGCGCCACCGAGGGCGTCGGCACCGCACCCGAGCTGTAGGGCTTGAGGTTGGATGAGACGAGATCGCGGTAGCCGATGTGGCGCGTAGCGAGCTCCATCGCGAGCGTGGCCTCCAACACCGGGGGCAGCTCGCGCGTCGTCTCCGTCGGCGGCGGCACCCCCACCACGGCTTCCGCGGCGGGGTCCTTCGCCGCCTCGGTCGGTGGGGCCACTGCTGCGACCACCTTTTCTGGCGGTGGTTCAGCTTTTGGCGGAACCGCTGCTGCGGGCGTTGGAGGCGCCGCTTCGGGCTCCTTCGAGGGCGCTAGAATGGCCAGCTCGTTGGCGATGCTCTTCTGGACGAGCGCGGCATCGTTGGCGGGCGCGTCGAGCGTGAGCACCGTGTCCACGAGCGTCGAGCCCACGGTTGACACGAGGAGCACCCGCGCCTTGCGCTTCTTGCCGGGGGCGACGCGGACGACGAGCGCTGCCTTGCCGCCGACGTCTTCCGTGACCTGAGCGAGCTTCTCCAGGTACGGGCCCTTGGTCTTGGGCTTGTCGAGGGCCTTGGGGCTCGTCGCGAGCTTGCGCGTCTTCGCAGCCTTCGCCACGGACTTCGCGTCGGCGCGGGCCCACGGCTCTGGCAGCGAGGCGCCGATGGCGCTCTTCAATTTGTCGCCGCCAGCGCCTTCAACGATGACGACGAGGCTCGCCTTGGTCTCCTTCGCTTCCTCTTTTGCGACCGCGGTCCTGGCGGACAGCGAGAGCAGGAGCGGCGCAGGCGAGAGGAGCACGAGCGCCAACAGCGCACGCTGCACAACTCTCATGGTCGACGGGGGGCGACGAACGACCATCGGCCGGAGGGTAACCGGGTCGGCCGACGCGGCCAACGGATTCAACTCCGATGGCCGCTGTCCTCACACCGGTGCCTCGCCATCGCGAGCCGCGGCCTGTTCAGTGCGTCGCTCAGTGCGTGACGAGCGCCTGCCGGTCGATGACACGCTCGACGTTCGGGAGACCATGGACCAACTGGCGCTTGTTGCCGCAGCGTCCGTCGCTGTCTTCGGGCCCCGAGATCGGAGCCGGGATCCCGCGGTTCTCCTTGAGGGGCCCCATCGCCAAGACGTCCTTCGTGGCGACGCTGTCGTCGACGGCCGTTGCGACGTCCTCGTCACCGGCCTCCACCGCACAGCCCATCATCATGAGTGCACCTACGAGCCAAGCAAACCGAACCATGTGACCTCCTCGACTAAAGCGGCAGGGGTTGATGTGATGTCTGATGAACGCTCGCCGCGTTCGCGCAGCGGTTAGACGCCCGGCGCATTTTTATGCGTACGGCACATGGGGCTCTCGGTTCAATCCGCACGGACGCCCAGCTCTCCGATTTGGACGACCTTTCCGGCGCGTGAGCGGCGTTCTCTCCGCATAGGCGCCACCGGCTGGGACCAGCGGGATCCTGACCTGGGAGCGCGTCTCTCGTGAGAGTCACCCACGTGTGGCCGCACCGTGACCCGCGAGCGCAACCGCTTGGTTTCCTTGCTCAACGCCCCCGACTCTCCATGGCATGGGGTGTGCTGTAGGGAGCCGTATGCTCCGCAACCTCCGCAACTCGCTCCTCTCCGCATCCCTCCTCTCGCTGCTTGCGCCACTCGCCGCTTGCAGCGCTGGTGACGCCGCCTCGGAAGAGGTCGACGAAGACAACGGCGCCCTACTCGGCGGCACCGAATCGACCGCCGAGGACGACGCTGTCTTCGCGCTCTATCGGCGCGGCGAACCCTGGTGCGCCGCGACGCTCATCGCGCCGAACGTGCTCCTGACGGCGCTCCACTGCGTCGCCGATCTGGACACGAGCGGACCGCAGCCGATGGTCGGTGCGCGCCTTATGCCGCAGGAGCTCTCGGTGCACTTCGGCAACAAGCCGAGCGCCAATCGCGCCGCCATCGTGTCGCGGATCGTCGTCCCCGACGCCGTCGAGAAGGCTCAAGGCCCCGTGCCGCTTCGCTCCATCGACATCGCGGCGCTCTACGTTCAGCCCATCGACGCGAGCTTCGCGCAGGTCAAGCCGCGCACCGTTTCTCAGAAGCCCTCGCAAGGTGACTCCACCGTTCGTGTCGTTGGCTACACGACCGTCGCGCGCGACCCCTTTGGCTTCTTCACCCAGCTTCGCCGCGAACGTCGCGACGGCGTCTACGTCTGGGCTGGCGCCCAAGAACGCTCCCTCGTGCAGGCGGTCCTCGAGGACGGTCGCTCGTTCTACTGGCGCTATCGCGCCGCCGAGCTGACGACCGAGGTCGTCGCCTGCGGCAGCGACAGCGGCGGACCCGCCTTCGACCTCGCGGGCAACCTCGTCGGCATCGTTGCCGGCGTCGTCGGGGAGTGCGCGCAAGGCTCGCTGTCGGTGTTCACCGACGTCGCGTCGCAGGCGCCGTTCCTCCAGAAGCTCCTCGGCGGGACGTCGCAGCTCTGTCTGACGGACGCGCAGTGCGGCGCCGCGGCCTCCGGTCGTGTCTGCGACGCGAAGACCAACCGGTGCATGCTCGGTTGCCGAGTTGGTTCCAATCAGTGCGGTGCCGGCACCACCTGCTCGGTCCAGGGGCAACCGGTGGGTACGCTCGGCATCTGTCGCGGCCCGAACGGAGCCGGTCCCAGCGACCCGCTCTACAACCAAGGGCCCTACACGGCGCCGGAAGCGGCCAAGTGCCCCGGCGACCCCCTCTGCCCGCAGACGCCCGGCACGCGCGAGTGTCAGGTCGATGCAGAATGCAAGGGACAGGTCGGCGCGAAGCCGCGCGTCTGCGACATCCCGCGCGGCCGTTGCCTCGACGGTTGTCGCGTGGCGGCCCAAGGCATGTGCAGCGCGGGCCAGGCGTGCGGCGCATCGGCCGACGATCCGAACATCGGCCTTTGCCAGGCGGCCCAGACGCCTCCGCCAGTGGCGAACACGCCCCCCGCTTCGCCGCCCACCATTCAATCGGAGCCGCCCGCAGCGGGCGAACACCCCGACGCGATCGTCGGTCCCGGTGGCGAGAGCGGCGACGCGGGCCCGAAGAAGAAGAAGAAGAGCAAGGCCGCCGGCGACGACGGCGGGTGCTCTGTTTCACAGAGTGGCGCGCCGGCGCCAGCGGGTTTTGCGGTCGCGCTTGGCCTCGCGCTGGCGCTCGCTAGCCGTCGCCGCGCACGGCGCTAGCGGCGCGCGATTGTGCTTCCCAACGCCGCGGGGCAAGGGCGATCCACGCTACGCCTGCGCAGGGCCACGACGAAGCGGTTGCTTGCGCAGGGGATGTCGGCTGTCATGCTACAGACATGCTCCCCGTGACGGGCCTTGCACGACGCTTGGCTCGCGTATCGTCCGCGCTGTTCGTCGTCGCGTTGCTCACGACCGCCGTCGGTTGTGGCGCGTCGAAGAAGAAGATCGCGAGCGCCGAGGACGTGCAGGGCCCCGCGAGCGACGAGCCCCCGCCGCGATGGGAGTCGGCCGGCGAGACGGCGCCGCCGGAGAAGCCAGCCACGCCGCCGGTCGTCGATGCGGAGCCGGCGAAGCCCGGCAAGCCCGGGGCACCCGCGCCGAAGGCGGCGACGAGCGGCGCGTCACCGGCCGCCGCCGCGGCGAGCCCAAAGGGGGCCGCGAAGGACTCGCTCAAAGCGGCCCGCGATGCGGGCAAGGCCGCTGGCGCGCGCGCCTTGGCGGAGCGCGCCGCCATGAAGGAAGCGAAGGAGGCGAAGGAAGGGAAGGCGCGCGGCGGCGGCGCACGGGCCGATTCGCTCTCGGCGCGTCCCTCCGCGTCTGTCGGCGTCGCCGCGCCGACGCCTGCTGCGCCCGCCCCTCCTCCTGCCGCTGCGGCGACGGCTCCCGCGGCAACAGCCGCGGCACCTGCCAAGAGCGCGCGCGCGGAGACGACGTCCGCCTCCGGGCCCCTCGTGCCCGACGACCAACTGCTCGCCCCGGTCATGGCGGCGACGACCCGCGCGGCGCCACCGAAGATTCGAACCGAAGAGCCCCGCAGCGAGCCCGTGACGGAGCGTCCCCGTGAAGAGCCGGCGCCCGCGCGCTACGAGCCGCCGCCCCCGCGCCGGGCTCCGCTCGATGACCCGCCACCACGGCGTGCGCCCGTCGACGACCCACCGTCGCGGCGAGGCAGCAGCGAGGACTCGCGTCGGTCTTTGAGCGACGGTCCTTCGCGTCGTCCATCGTACGACGACGCCGATCGGCTTCCGGCGCCGGCGCCCGGTGATCTTCAAGGACTCATCGCCGGCAAGCGCGTCGCGTTTCGCCGCGGGCTCATCCTCGGCAACCGGCGTCACGGCTACGCGCTCCAGGCGTTCGAGTCGACGAGCACCGTGTTCAAGGGGGCCGAGCTCGACGTGCGAATCGACGGCGAGTTGGTCCGTGGTCGGCCCATCCCAGTGACGGTGATCTTCCTGCAAATCAGCGACGAAAAGGCCGAAAACGGCGTTCGTGAGCTCGAGTGTCAGGGGCGCGGCGATGTCATCTTCGACACGCTCCCTCAGCTCCCGAAGAAATTCGTGCGCGACGAGACGGAGGCTGGCGACGCGCGCATCGACTTGGCCGTCCGCGTCATCTGCTCACGAACGTCGCGCGACGTTGGCGCCCTGACGGTCGAAGGCAAGGTCACGTCGCGTGTGCTCGTGACGCCGCCGGATCTTTAGTCCAGCTCGTCAGTTGCAGAACGACCGCCCCTTCGCTACTCACGGGGCATGTCAAACGGCGGCGTCGAAGAGGTTCGCGGCAAGAAGGTCCTCCTCAAGTTCGAGGGGAAGAAGTGCATCCACTCGCGCCAGTGCGTGCTTGGCCGCCCCGACGTGTTCGTGCCCAACGTGAGCGGCGAATGGATCCATCCTGACGCCGCGACGCCAGAAGAGCTGGCCGCGCTCGCCCAGTCGTGCCCGTCGGGCGCGATTCAATACGAACGCCTCGATGGCGGCGCGCAAGAAGCCGCGCCCATCGTGAACCTGGCGCGGGTTCGTGAAAATGGTCCCCTCGCCCTTCACGCGGAGCTCGAAGTCGACGGGCAGAAGGTCGGCTACCGCGCGACCTTGTGTCGTTGCGGTGCCTCGCAGAACAAGCCTTTCTGCGACGGCGCTCACGCCACCGCCGGATTCACCGCCACCGGTGAGCCGGGCACGGACGCCAGCGAAGCGCTCCAAGCTCGCAACGGCTGCGTCAAGGTGACCGCCGCCAAGGACGGCCCCTTGCTCGTCGATGGCAACCTCGAGCTCGTGTCGGGGACCGGCCGGACGCTCAATCGCGTGGTCAAGACGGCGCTGTGCCGCTGCGGTCAATCGGGAAAGAAGCCCTATTGCGACGGCACCCATCGAAAGGTCGGCTTCAAGAGCTGACGCCTGAAATTTCTTCGGCGCCCCGCGCGAAAGGGGCTCGATGAGTCAGAGCGAAGCGCGCCGTAGTCTGTTCTTCTTTTCGGTGCTCTTCCTCGTGGCGAGCGCCGCCCTCGAGCTCGCGATCATGCGTCGCGGTCCGACGCTGGCTTCTGCGGGGCCTCTGGTCTTGGCGCTCATGT
Source organism: Myxococcales bacterium (assembly GCA_016703425.1). Taxonomy (NCBI): domain Bacteria; kingdom Pseudomonadati; phylum Myxococcota; class Myxococcia; order Myxococcales; species Myxococcales bacterium. The sequence continues at coordinate 1,029,560 of JADJCA010000002.1, read as the reverse complement.
GGACGCCCGGCCTCGCGAGCCTCGCGGTTCGCCTCTTCCGTCGTGAGGGCATCGGCGACGCGAGCTTTCGCTTCGGCGGTCGCCGCGGCGCTCACGCCATCGCCGTTGTCGTCGCCTATCCGATGGTCGTTGGCGTTATCGCCTACGGGCTCGCTTGGGCGACATCCCTCGCCACCTTCGCGCCGCCGGTGTCGACGATGGGCATCCGGCCCGGCAGCGACGCGGGCCGCTTCTTCGTGCGCCTCGCCTTCGCGCTCCTGCCCGGCGTCCCGCTCTCGCTCATCGCGGCGCTCGGTGAAGAGATCGGTTGGCGCGGCTACTTCCTCCCGCGGCTCGTCGCAGCCGGCGTGAGACGACCGCTCTTCGTGAGTGGCCTCGTCTGGGGACTTTGGCACGTGCCTCTCATCGCGTCGGGGCACTACGCCGTCGGTCCGTATCCGCTCTTGTCGAGCGTCGTGTTCCTCGCGTCGGTGATGGCGGCGAGCTACCTCTTTGGTTGGGCCCGCCTCTACAGCGGCAGCCTGTGGCCTGCGGCTCTGGCGCACGCCGCATGGAACTCCATCATTCAAGGCGTCTTCGACGCGTCCACCGTGGGCTCGTCGAGCCTCTCATCGACGAACATCTGGGTCGGTGAGTCGGGGCTACTGGTCGCGGGGGCAAGCCTCGTCGTGGTCGGCACGTTCTTGAAGTGGCGCAAGCGGGCTCGCGCTGGCTGCTGCCGAAGGCGGCGCGATGCCCCTCGCGGCACCCGTCGCCTGAGGCCTCAGCGAGCGAGCTTGAAGGCGAGCGCGAGGGCCACGAGGGTCGCCAAGGCCAGGACGATCCAAAGCGCGCGACTGCGCGGCTTGAGGGCGCTCGGATCCGACGAGTGCACAGTGATGTTCTTCAGGGCCGCCATGGTCGAGACCCGGTGCAGCGTCTGTGCTCCGTCGCCGTAGTCGACGCGACCGTCGGCGAGGTACCGCTCTCCGTCGTCGCCGATGGCCTCGGCGCCTAGCCGATCGGCGACTTCTCCAAGCTTGGCGCACCACTCGTCGTCGAGGTCATCAACGTGCACTTCGCCGCCGCGCCACACGAAAATCGCCTCGCCCCAAACGAAGCGCGGAGGCCCTGAGTCGAGCGGAGCCTCTTCCCTTAGGTCCGGCGTGCCACGGGCGGCGGAGAGCCACTGGTCGAGCGAAATCGCGCCAGCTTTGCGCCTGATATGAACCGCGTACCCCAAGTCAGAGGATCGTGGCAGCGCCACTGGTTTGGGTCAATTCCTCTTCGGAAAGGGAGGGGAAGCGGAGCCAGGATCGGCTACCGTGTCCGCAAGGGGAAGATGAAGGCGCGACCGAAGCGGGCGGCGCCGATGAAGGCGAAGCCGCGAGGGAGGCCCGCTGTAGGCCGGCCCCTGGCGTTTCCTGTCGTGGGGATCGGTGCGTCAGCGGGTGGCCTCGAGAGCTTGCAGCGCTTCATGAGCCACGTTTCGCCAAGCAGCGGACAGGCCTTCGTCGTCGTTCAGCACATGGCCCCGACGCACCCAGGGCTCCTCGCCGAGCTCCTGCAGCGCGCGACGCCGTTGCCGGTCGTCGAAGTCGAGTCTGGCGTTCGCGTGAAGCCCAACCGCGTCTACGTGATCCCACCGAACAAGAACATGGCCTTCACGCAGGGCACGCTTCAGCTCTCGGCCCCAACGGTGCGTCGCGGGCTACGTCTCCCCATCGACTACTTCTTCGTCTCGCTCGCCGACGAGTTGGGCGAGCGATGCGTTGGTGTCTTGCTTTCGGGCATGGGCGCCGACGGGACCAAGGGGATGGCGGCTATGGCCAAACGCGGCGGGGCCCTCTTCGTCGAGAGTCCCGCGTCGGCCAAGTTCGACGCGATGCCCAGGAGTGCGCTCGAAGCAGGCCTCGGCGCCATCGCTGCTCCCGTCGAGGAGCTCCCCGAGCGGATCGCTTCGCACAGCGCGGCGCGCGGCACGTTGACCGAAGTCTCGCCGGTCGTCGCGACGCAGGACGACGCGACGGCACCGGACCTTCGCGCGATCGTCGGCGTGGTTCGCGAAGTCACCGGTCGCGACTTCTCGCACTACAAGCGAGGCACCGTTGAGCGTCGCATCGACCGCCGGCGCATGGTGCACGGCCTCGCGAGCGTCTCGGACTACGCGAGCTTCCTCCGAGCGAATCCGAAGGAAGCTGAGCTTCTGTTGGCGGAGCTGATGGTCGGGGTGACGAGCTTCTTTCGCGATCCTGCCGTGTGGGCGGAGCTAGAGAGGGAGACGCTGCCGGAGCTCCTCGCCGCGTGCCCCGAGGGCTCCACCGTGCGCGCCTGGGTCCCCGCGTGCTCCACGGGCGAGGAAGCGTACTCGTTGGCCATCGTGCTGCACGAGGCCGCGGCCACCCTGCGGCCGCAAAAGCACCTCAAGCTCCAGCTCTTCGCCACGGACCTCGACGCCCACGCCATCGACCGCGCGCGGCAGGGCGTCTACCCAAAGGATGTCGCGAAGGACGTCGGGCCAGCGCGCCTTCGGAAGTTCTTCGTGGCGACCGACCAAGGCTATCGAATCGCGAAGGAGATTCGCGACAGCGTCGTGTTTGCCACCCACGACCTCCTGCAGGACCCGCCGCTCACCAAGCTGCAGCTGCTCAGTTGTCGCAACCTGCTCATCTACTTGGACGCGGTGCTTCAGGAGCGACTCATCCCCCTCTTTCACTACGCGCTCGCTCCCGGGGGGATCCTTGTGCTCGGTGCGGCGGAGACGACGGGCACCTTCACGCATCTCTTCTCGCCGGCCACGCGGGGACAGAGGCGCATCTACCGGCGCGCCCCCGAGGTTGCGCCGCCAGCCGGCGGGGCGCCCCGCCTCGTGACACCGGCTCATGAGGCGAGCGCGCCAAGGCCGGCGCTCCTTCCCCGTCATGTCGATATTCGGTCGCGAGTGGAACGCTTCCTGCTCGGGCGGTATGCCCCGGCGGCCATCCTGACGAGCCAATCGGGCGACGTGCTCTACGTGAGCGGTCGAACGGGAGCTTACCTCGAGCTTCCCGCCGGCAAGGCCAATTGGAACGTGCTCGCGATGGCCCGCGAGGGTCTGCGGCACGCGCTAGCGGTCGCTTTTCAGGGCGCGGTCCAGGGGAAGAGGGCCGTCACGTCCAAAGGCCTCCGTGTCGTGAGCGACGGCGCGACCCGCTGGCTCGACGTGACCGTCGAACCGATGCGCGAGGCCGGCGCCCTCGCGAACGCGCTGCTCGTCATTTTTGTCGAAGGTGCGCGGCCAACGCGCTCGCGCGCGGCTCCAGTGAAGAATCGCCGCGGGGCCCCGAAGCTCTCGCAGGTGACGCAAGCGCTCGCCGAGGCGCGCGAGGACGTACGCCTGACTCGCGAAGCGATGCGCGCCTCGCAGGAGGAGCTCGAGGCGACCAATCGTGAGCTGTGGGCCGCCAACGAGGAGCTGCAGTCGGCGAACGAAGAGCTCACCACCTCGAAAGAGGAATCTCAGTCAATGAACGAGGAGCTCCAGACGCTCAACCATGAGCTCGAGACGAAGCTCGTGGAGCTGTCGCGCGCGAGCAACGACATGGAGAACCTCCTCGAGAGCACGGAGATCGCGGTGCTCTTCTTGGACCGCGAGCTCCGCGTTCGGCGCTTCACGGCGCAAGCGGCCACCCTCATCAAGCTCATCCCCGGGGACGTCGGGCGGCCCCTCGCGGATCTCGCGTCGACGCTCGCCTATCCGTCGCTCTTCGACGACGCGCATGAGGTGCTCCGCACCCTCGCGTTCAAGGAACGCACCGTCGTCCGGCGTGACGGCCGTGAGCTGGCCGTTCGCATCATGCCCTACCGCACGAGTGATCACCGCATCGAGGGTCTGGTCATCACGTTCACGGGACCGCCGCGTACGCCGCCGCCAACCTCCGTGCGGCCAAAAAAGCAGCCAAAGGGGGAGCGATGAAGAAGCGCGAAGGTGTGACGCCGGCCGAGCGAAGGCGACGTGCGGAGCTTCGACTGCGCGAGCGAAAACATGCCTCGGGAGGCGCCAAAGCGCCGAGTCTTGAGGAGGCTGTGGCGGCGCTCAACGAACTCGAAGTCCACCAGCTCGAGCTCGAGATGCAGACGGAGGAGCTGCTTCAAGCTCAAGGCGAGCTCGACGAAGCACTCGAACGCTACACGCAGCTCTACGACGCAGCGCCGGTTGGCTACGCCACGCTCAATGCCGAGGGCGATGTGCAGAAGGTCAACCTGACGGGCGCTCGCATGCTCGGCGCGCGCCGCGCCGAGGTCGTCGACCGACGCCTCGCCGCGTTCATTGCAGCCGGCGATCGCCCAGCCTTCGCCGCCGCGCTGGCGCGCGCGCTTTTGACCCGCGTCGAAGCCGAATGCGAGCTGTCTCTCGAGGGGGCGGGGGCTGACGCGAGCATCGTGCAGATGGTTCTGTCGGGCACGAGCGCCGACTCCTGCGGTGTCATCATCGTGGACATCACGGCCCGGCGCCGCGCCGAAGAGAAGCTCCGCCTGGCCCAGACGATGGACGCCATGGGGCGCCTCGCCAGCGGCCTCGCCCACGACTTCAACAACGCTCTGGCGATCATCCTGACGCACGCATCCTTGGCGCTCGATGCGGTGGGGCCTTCGTCAGCGTCGTACGCGGATCTCGCTGAGGTGAAGGCCGCGGCGGAGCGGGCTGCCTGTGTGACGCGCCGCCTCCTCGCTTTCAGCAGGCGCCAGCAGCCGCACCGCGGCACGTGTTGCGACGTCAACCGCGTCGTCGGTGATCTGGCGACAGCGTTGCGCGCCCTCCTCGGCGAGCGCGTCAAGCTGGTGTTCGCGCTCGGAGCCGAACGCGCCTTCGCAAACATCGCAGCCGACGAGCTCGAGCGCCTCGTTACGAATCTCGTATGCAACGCTCGCGACGCCATGCCCAGCGGTGGGACCGTCGCGCTCGCAACGGCCAACCGCGCGCCTCATTCCGCCGATGGCGAAGACTCCGGCGGTGAGTGCTTGGTGTTGACGGTCGCGGACGATGGCACCGGCATGACGCCGGAAACGGCGGCGCGAGTCTTCGAGCCGCTCTTTACGACGAAGGACGAGGGGGGCACCGGGCTAGGCCTCGCGGTCGTCTATGGCATCGTCCAAGAGGCTGGCGGCGAGATCTCCGTGCGGAGCACGCTGGGGCAAGGAACAACCTTCGAGGTCTGCCTGCCAGCGGCCGCCAAAGGCGCGAGCACGGCCGTCCCCGCCGACCGAGCGACGCCCGAGGGACGGCCGCCGTCTCGAGAGGGCGCCGCTGAGACCATCATGGTCGTCGATGACGAGGCGGCGCTCCGTCGCGCGTTCGCGCGGGTGCTGAAGTCGGCGGGATACGTCGTGCTCACGGCGGAGAGCGGGGAAGCGGCGCTCGAGCTCGCGGCGCAACATGAGGGACAGCTCCACCTCGTCGTCACCGACGTCAGCATGCCCGGGATGTCAGGAACGGAGCTGGGGCGCGGGCTAAAGGAGGCGCGTCCAGATGCCAAGGTGCTCTACATGTCGGGGCGCGCGGCCCAAATCGCCGCGAACACAAGGCCACTGCTCGCAAAGCCGTGTTCCCTCGAAGCTCTCACGGCGAAGGTGCGCGAGGTCCTCGACCGCGGGCCGACTCCCGACGCGGTCGCGTAGCGCGCCGAGTCGTCGGTCTGCCTGAAGCGGCCTTGGCCCTGGGACTCAGACGGCGCGGACGGCCGTGAGCGCGCGCTCGACACCGCTCCAATCGATGGGCGCAAGGCCAAGGATCGGTGCGCGTTCGGTCCACGTCTTCGCGACTTCGCGGAGGGCTTCGAGCTTCGTACCCGCCGCCGCTGACGCGACGAACGCGTCAGCGGTGTTGCTCATGCGAGCATCGATGCGATAGCGGTCCGCGCTCGCTTCTACGTTCTCCGTTGCGACCCGGATCGCCAAGCGATGCCCAGCGCAATCGAGATCGCAGGCGAGCGTCTCCTTGTCGCGGAACTGCAGCACGATGCGCACCGCGCGCGCACCGCCCTCCGCGTCTTTCTTCACCATCCGCGATGGCCGCCGCGCGAGTTGCGGTCACCACCGCCGCCACCGCCGCCGCCACCACCGCGCGGGCGCTCTTCCGCTTCGTTCACGCGGAGCGGGCGACCCGCGAGGAGCGTGCCGTTGAGCTCGCTGATGGCGCGCTGCGCCGTGCCGCTCTCGCCCATGGTGACGAACGCGAAGCCGCGCGACCGGCCGGTCTCGCGATCCATGACGACCTGCACGTCGGTGACTTCGCCGATTTCAGCGAAGTGAGCGCGGACGGCGTCCGAGGACGCGTCAAAGGACAGGTTTCCAACGTAAAGGCGGTTTCCCATGATGATTCTCTCTCGTGTTCTGGCGCATCGAGCGCCGCTTTGGCTTGGAAGGTCGGAAGGTCCTACCGTCCGATGAGCCGGAGGTTCGCGGAGCCATCTCCGCGTCCTCACGTTGACGAGCTCGCCGAGCCAAGCGCGATCCCAGTTGCGAGAGAGCGAGTTGCCTTGCGTGAAACGTGTTCGTGAGCGAGGCGCACACTACGGGCACGGGGAGACTCACGCAAGGCGGCGCGGCACGATTGTTGGTGCCAACATTGCTTTGGGCCCAAAAGTCGCTACGGTGACCACTGCGTTCTCGTCGAAAGCGAATCGACGCATCCTCGCCCGCTGCAGCTGCACGCGAGAGGGGATGCGAAGAGGCAAGCCGCCAGAATTCGACGTCGGCAAAGGCCGTTCGAGAACCGCACATAGGCCCCGCCCGTCAAACCCGTTCAACGTGCCCTGCATCGATGCTTCGCGGTCCCGCGGCGCGTCGCGCGCGTTGGCGAATGGACGAAATGCCGACTTCGACCCTGAAGTTGCGGATCGTCGTGAGGAATCCCTTCTATGTCCAACATGAGTCATCTGAAGCGCCAGAAAGAGCGCCAGCGCAAAGAAAAGCAGCGCGACAAGGAAGTGAAGAAGGCCGACCGCAAGCGTGAGAAGGCTCTCCGTCCGCCCGGCTCTCCGGAAGACGAGATCGAGATCGTGCACGTCGAGGGTGGCACCACCGACGAGGGCGTCGAGGCGCCGGCGCCGACTCTTTCGACCGCCGGTCAGTGATGAGCGCGTCGTCGACGCCGCGATAGGTCTCGCACGGAGTTTTGCTCGGCGCGAGCCGTTGCGAGTGGTTCCGTCGCGAACGGGCCCGCAGCCCACGACTCGAGCACGCGGCATCGAGTCGTTCGCGACGAGCGAGTTCAGAACTCGCTCTCGGCGACGCCCCGCGCGCACGTGGCGAGGTTCCGGGCAACGCCGCCGCCCCCTCCGCACTGAGCCGTCGCCCGCTCGACGCATGTCGCGAAGCGAGGCGTCCCGCGTTCGTGCCCCGCCGCTTCGCAGCCGCGCTCCATGATCTTCTTGTGCGCGTCGCTTGTGGGATCGGCGACGTCGGCCGAGCTTCGCGAAATGACCAGCCAGAGCGCGCCCGCGATCACGATGCCGATGGCGATGGCAATGACGCGCCCACGAAGAACCGGATCGTCCATGTCCCCTCCAGTGTGTGGCCAGCATATCGCCATCGGGCGATGGGCGGCGATTCCGTTGAGGCGCTCCCCGCGCGCGACCCCGAGGGTCACGACGTGACGATCGCGTCTCCTTTTCTACGCGCCACGGTGTCGGCGGCGTGCCGGTACTCTGGCGCGATCGATGTCCGGTCTCGCCCTTCGCGTTTCGCCGCATAGAGCGCCGCGTCGGCGCGCGCGAGCAAGCCTTCGGTGTCTTCACCGGCGGCCCATTCAGCGACCCCGATGCTGACCGTCACGTAGGCTCCATCGGGTAGCTCGACCTGTCGCGCCACGGCCAGAAGTCGCGCAGCGACGACGCCCGAGCCGACGAGCCTCGTCTCGGGGAGCACGATGGCGAACTCCTCACCGCCATAGCGGGCGGCCACGTCGCCGAGCCGCAGCGCATCGCGAAGCCGTGCGGCGACGCGGCGCAGCACGACGTCGCCCATCAGGTGACCGTGTCTGTCATTGATGGCCTTGAAGTGATCCACGTCGAGCATGAGCAAGCACAACGCGTGTTCGTGCCGGCGCGCGCGCGCGATCTCTTCCTCGAGTCGTTCAAAGAGCACGCGACGGTTCGCGAGGCCGGTAAGAAGATCGGTGCTGCTGAGCTCCTCCAGCTCCCGTTGCCGAGCGCGGAGGCGGCGCAAGAGCGACGTGAACAGCGCCACGCCCACGGCTGTCGCGAACAGCGAAGGGACGCCTTGCGACACGACCCACGCGGGTTCGATGCGGCCGCCGGCAAAAGGTGCGCGCTCGAGGAACGGCGCGTAGGGCGCCACGCCGACCGCTGGGAGCCCGATGGCGAACGCCGTACCGACGGCTCCCGTCACGAGCCCCCGATTCATGGAGCGAGCGTCGAAGAGGAGGTAACCGACGACGGGGAGCACGAGCAGCATGACGTTCATGGGGCTCGTGAGCGGTCCCAGCGTGTAGAGCGAGAACGTTAGGCAGATGAACCACGTCTGAATCTCGGCGTTGACCAGCCAAGCGACGTGCCGCCGGCGGAGGAGTGCGAGCGCCGCCAGAATCAGCACGAGGTGCGCGCCCGCTTGAGCGACAGTAAACGTCAAGACGCGAGGCAAATAGTCCCGGCTCACGTAGCTCGAGATTTGGCTGTCGGCTCGGAGAACCAAGAGGCGCATCACCCACGCGCACGCAAACGGGAGCGTGAGCCCCGACACCAAGAGGACCTTTGCGGGGTCGCTCCACTGGACCACGTCACGGCGTGCGGCCCCGGCGCGTTTTTGCTGCTTGTCATGTTCGCGCGCGGCGTCGTCCACCGGCGCATGCTAGCGCGGCAGACGGCGCGGCGTTCGAGCGAGCGCAGCCGCTGCGCCTCAGCCCCGGTGGGCGAGGCGTGGGGGGCGGGAGGCGTGGTTCCGACGGAAGGATTCGAACCTTCGTAAGAGGAATCAAAATCCTCTGTCCTGCCATTAGACGACGTCGGAATGGATACCGCGATGAAGCGGGCTGTGTACCCAGGACAGGAGAGACATACGAAAATGGCTGTGAAACGCAAGACCCTGATGCGGGCCTTGCGCCCCCGGGAGCGGGATTACGGCCTGCCGCACAGCAGCGAAAAGCTCGACGAGCCGGTCGTGCCGCACTTCTTGTTGACGCACAGGCTGGTCGCGCACTCGCTGCCCGTCGTGCAGTCAGCGCCGTCAGGCAACCTCGCCACGCACTTCTTCGTGGCGTTGTCGCAGCCCGCGTCGACGACGCAGCCAGAAGACTGGCCGGTGCAGTCGCCGCCGACGGGAATGCGGTCCACGCACTTGCGAGACGTGAAATCGCAGCGGGCCGCGCGCTCGCATCCTTGATCCGACGTGCAGGCGTCGCCGATCTTCGCGGGCGCCGCGCACGTCTTCGTCGTCGCGTCGCACTGAGTCCCCGTCGCCGTGTCGCACACGAAGCCGCGCGCGACCCTCTCCTTGCCCGTCGAATAGCTGGTGACGTTTCCGCTCTTCGTCCCGACGCACGGCGTGTCGCCCAACTTCCCGACGATGCGAAGCTGGCAATAGCTCTCCTGCGCACCGCTCGCGAAGAGCGTCGTGCACGTGACCTCCCCCTCGGGGTTCGCCGCGCAATCGCTGCCGTCCGTGCACGCCTCGCCGGGGGCTTTCGTGCCTCGGCTACCGGTGGTGCCAAACACGGTCTTGCAGCTCGGGGCCGAGGAGGCGCTGGCGCAGCCGCCTGCGCCGGACACGGCAGCACGCACCTCGCTCAGGCAGGCGCCGCCCTTCTGCGCGTCGTAGCTGGTTTGGCCCGTCACCGCGGGGATGAGCGCGCGGCAGCTCACGCCGTCGGTACGGAAGCCGCCCTGCGCGCAGCACGGCTGGATCGCGTCGCAGTAGTCTGTCGCAAAGGCGTCGCTGGAGCTTGGGCCTGAACCGGAGCCGACTCCGCCGGCGCCGCCACCGGAGCAAGCGACGAGCACGAGAAGAGGCGCTGAGATGCCCGAAAACGCAACGTGTCTCATCGGCCTCCCGAGTGGGGTTTCGGCGAGCGTAGCTGGGACACGCCCCGCCCAGCAAACGCGGGCTACGCTGCCGGCGTGGCCTACCGGCAGCGCTCCGCGAGCCAGGCGTCGACGTCGGTAAAGAGCCTTCGGGTGACGAGGCGCGGCAGGTCGCCGTGGGCTCCGTTCATCGGGCAGACCCGCACCTGCGACGCGACAGGCCCTTCCTTCAGCGACAGGTATTCGACCCAGCCGGTGCTCTGCCGTGAATAGACGAAGACGAAGCGCCGTGCGCGGTCGCCGGCGAGCCAGTCGGCGACGATGCTCGGGCCGGTCCTGCCGTTGAAACGACGGCCGTCGGAGTAGGACGGGTCGAGCATGACGGCCGTGGCCTCGCGGCCTCGTCCACTCGCCAGACGACCCAAGAGGGGGAGGCGTCCCGCGCTGTACCCGCCGACGACGGTTGCGGAGGGCGCGTCGACGAATGGGTTGTCGATCGAGAACACGTCCAGGCGCGGGACGCACAATCCCTCGCCGGCGAGCTCGCGCCCGAGCCCCTGGAGCCCATGAAAGAAGACGGCCCCGTCGGCGTCCGCACAGGTTGCGCCAGTGGCGCTGAGCGCGTCGTCCGATCGGTCGCTCTCATCGGCAACCGGCTCCGCCCCGCTGCAGGCCGTTGTTGCGCCGATGAGGCCACAGAGAAGGAGCGCGAGTGTCCGATGCACCATGCCTTCCGCTCCGCACGGCGCGTGCCGACGCCCGAGCCCAGCCAGATGGCACAAATGCCTGAAAAAAGTCGCGCGCCGCAACGGGACCCCGGGTCCCGCTGGATCCCCCGCGATGGGGCCTTCCTCAGCCGCGCTTGTGGCGAATCAGCTGGTAGATGCCCAGGGCGAAGACCCCGCCGCCGACGATCATGAGCGGCGTGGGCCCGTGCGTGAAGGGCAGGCGGAAGCGGCCGCTCAGGGCGCCAGCGATGGCCAGCGCGCCGAAGATCATGTTCGTGATGGCAGAGCTCATGAAGGCGTTCTCCTAGCAAGGCGGTCGTTCGGCCCCTCCGCGCAACGGATCCTACGTCGGTCCGATCTTCGCACTGAGGGCCGCCGCAAGGTCGGCACCGGCGACGCGATCCTGGGCCATCGTGTCGCGGCTGCGCAGCGTCACCGTTCCATCGTCGAGGCTCGTGAAGTCGACCGTGATGCAGAAGGGCGTGCCGATCTCGTCCTGGCGCCGGTAAAGCTTTCCGATGCCGGCGCCGTCGTCGTAGACGGTCCGAAGGCCCGCGTTCTGCAGCGCTTTCTTAATGCCCTTGGCCATGTCCACGATGCGCGGCTCGTTCTTCTTGAGCGGGAACACCGCCACCTTGATGGGGGCGAGTCGCGGATGGAGCGCGAGGACGGTGCGCGTGAAATCGTCGCCCATCTTGTCCGATACGCCGCGGACCTTCTTGGTCATCTCGAGCCCCTGCACCGCGTCGTCGTCGATGAGCGACGACACGCGCGGCAAAGAGCCCGGGAGTCCCGCGATGACGGCTTCGGTGTTCTCACGGATGCGCGTCTTGGTGGCCTCCGTAAGCTCCTCGCGCTTGCCGACGCTCTTGGCGAAGCTCTCGAGGAGCTGCTTCAACTTGTCGACGTCGGCCGCCGGCGGATCTTTGACGAGCGACTCGTCGTAGGCGTCACAGAGGAACGCCAAGGTCGCGCGGTCAGCACCGGCCGAGGGCTCGATGACGTAGGGCGTGAAGCGCTCGTTCTTCTCCTGGTCGTGGTAGACGAGGTGTTCGATCGAGTCGGGGTTGTTCGGTCCCTTTGAGTGTTGCCCGAGGTCGAAGTCGGTGCGGTTCGCGATGCCCTCGAGCTCGCTCCAGCCGATGGGGAACTTGTACTCGAGGTCGACGCAACGCTTCGCGTAGTGGGCCAGCTCGTCTTTCGCCTGCTCGCGCATGCGGAGGTTCTCGGGCCTCATGCCCAGGTCCCGGTACCAGTCCATGCGCGCTTTGATCCACTCGTCATGGAGCCGCTCGTCTTCGCCGGGGCGAACGAAATACTCGATCTCCATTTGCTCAAACTCACGCGTACGGAACGTGAAGTTGCCCGGCGTGATCTCGTTGCGGAACGCCTTGCCGACCTGCGCGATGCCGAAGGGGAGCTTCCGGCGCATCGTGCCCACGACGTGGTGGAAGTTCATGAAGATGCCTTGCGCCGTCTCGGGCCTGAGGTAGGCGAGGCCTTCGTCACCTTCGGCTGCCGCGCCGATGGTCGTTCGGAACATCAGGTTGAAGGGGCGGGCATCGGTGAGGTCTTTGGCTCCGCACTTGGGGCATTGGAGCTTCTTCTCGCGGATGGCGGCGTTCACCTCGTCGAGGTTTTTCGGCGGCTGGCCGCGCTGCGCTTCGTAGACCTGGTCGGCGCGCGAGCGCGCGCGGCAGGCGCGGCAGTCGAAGAGCGGATCGGAGAACGTGGCTTCGTGGCCCGAATACTTCCACACGAGGCGGTTCGTGATGATCGCGCTATCCAAACCGTCCATGTCGTCGCGGTCGTAGACCACGGAGCGCCACCAGGCGCGCTTGACGTTGTTCTTCAGCTCGACGCCGAGGGGACCGTAGTCCCACGAGTTGGCGAGGCCGCCGTAGACGGCGGACCCTGGGAAAATGAAACCGCGGCGCTTGCAGAGGCTGACAACCGAATCCATCGACGGAGCGGGCATGGGGGAGCGATGCTAGCCGAAGCCCTCCCTCCGATGAACCGTGCTTTTCAGCGTCAACCTTCGTTGGCAGACTGGGGCCGATGGCATCCTCCCCAGCCGCCCAATCGCCCAAGCGTCTCCCCGTTCTAAACCTCGACACAGCGCGCTTCGAGTGCGTGTACCCAAGCTGCGGCGGCGCCTGCTGCAAGGAGAGTCGCCCACCGGTAAGTCCTGGCGAGGACGCCCGCATTGGCAAGTCGATGAAGAAGTTCTTGCCGCTCCTCCGACCCACCGCACGGCGGGTGGTCGAGCAGCGCGGCTACCGCACGGCGCGCGTGAAAGAAGGCCGCCCGATGCTGGCGATCGTCGACCGGTATTGCGTGTTCTGGAACGACGGTTGCGTGCTCCACAAGGTTGGCGCCGCCGAGGGTGACAAGAATCGCTACAAGCCGGCGACCTGCATCACGTTTCCCCTCGACGAGACTGACGACGGCGTGCCCTACGTGCGGCAGTGGGGCCTGCTCGGCGAAGCGTGGGAGCTCGCCTGTCTCGACCCGAAGGCGTCGAAGAAGAAGCCGACGCAATCGCTCGCCGAGGAGCTCGCCTTCGTTGCGCGGGAACGCGCCGGCAAGGAGAAATGGCGCGATTGACGCCGGGACCGCCGCAGCAACCTCCACCAACGCAGCGCGCGGCTCGGCGTGGTTATGTCGCGTCGACAGGGGCGTCGAGCGGCACGACCTCGTGGAAATGGGAGTAGTCGATCTCTCGCGTGCCGTCGGGGTGCATCGTGAGGACGTCCGCGAAGCGTGCGTTGTGCACGATGTCTTTCATCGAGTAGACGTGCCGCGTGTGGATCTGCTGCCCGAGCGTCTCGTCGAGGCCGGTGAAGGCCACGACGATGTCGACGCCGTCGTTGGCGAGCCGCTGGCGCTGCTCCTCCGTTGCCAGCGGGCTCGACTCGTCGAGCGGATGCATCGCAGTAAAGGTCAGCATGAAGATCGGCGTTCGATCGCGGACCAGCCGGAGCTCCACAGGACGCCGCATGACCTCGCCCTCACGGGTCCGCTCCACGACGATGACGTACATTCGCAGTTGCGCCTCGACGACCTGATTGTGCCGCCAATTCGCCATGCGGATCATGAGATGCGGCACGCCGTCGCGTGTCGCGATGACGGCCTTGTCGGTGAAGAGGACGCGGGCCGTGGGCCGGGCGAACTTCGCGTAGGTAAGGCCCGTGAAGAGCGCGACGAGCACGATGTTTGAGAGCGCTTGCAACGTCACGAGCGCGTGGGCCCATCGATTGGCCGGCGCGAGCCCGCCGTAGCCGATGGTGCTCATGGTCTGGACGCTGAAGTAGAAGGCGTCCTCGAAGGAGTCGGGGCGCGTGCCCGTGATGGAGCCCGGGACCATGAGGTAGAGGAGCGCGAAGACCAGGCAGAGGCCGAGGTACAGCGCTGCCCCCAGCGAAAGGAAGACCCACCACGGGCGCACCAAGAGGAAGTGGTAGACGTCCTCGTGGGGGCTGGCGCGCCGTCCTCGCGCCACGATGCGGAACGCTGAGGTGTTGTCATGACGCGGCGAGCGCACGGACGGACCGCGCGGAGCCGGTGAAGGTGCGTTTTGGGTGGTCATGAACGCGTCAAAAATCCGGGGTGCGCGCCACCGGCTTCTTTTTCGGCGGCCCTTTGGAAGGCTTCGCCGTGCTCACGCTGGCGCTCGACTTGGCGGGCGGCTCTTTCGGTGCGCTCCCTTCAGAGGTCGCGGCGCTGCCGGAGCTGTTGGACGAGGGAGCGTCGGCTGCGGCGCCTTCCACCGGCGAAGGGGCTGTTGAGGGGACGGTCGTTTGGCCGCCCGTGGCCACCGGTTGCGATAGCGGGCGCGTCCTCTGGAGCAGGAAGGCCGCCGTGAGGAGAAGCGCCGCCGCGCCGAGCACCACGGCGGCGATCCAACGGAGGCGTGTTCGCGACGGCTGGGTAACGCCGATGCCGGGCTCTACCCCGTCGTCCGGCCCCGCGGTCGTTGCAACGTTGAGGTCCACCTCTTCCGCGTCAGCATCATCGTTGTCTGAGTCTCCCGTGTCGGGACCGAAGACCGAAGCCAGATCGGAGAAGCTTGCCCTCGCCGGTGCCGCCCGCTGCAGCGCCTCTTGAAGCTCGGCGTCCGTGGCTCCAACGGCTCGCTTGAGCGCCGTGGCAAACTCCGATGCGCTGGCGAACCTCTCGTAGGCGCGTTTTGCGATGGCACGCTTGAGGACGAGCCACACTTGCGGGTCGACCCGCTGATCGGGATCGATCTCCTGCTCAAGCACGGCGGCCAAAGACGCCGACGGGGAGACCGCGCGAAACGGAGACGAACCGGTCATCAGCTCGATGAGGAGCACACCGACGCTGAACACGTCGCTGCGGCCGTCGAGCTTCTGCTCGCCGCGAATCTGCTCCGGAGACATGTAGCGCGGCGTGCCAAGGACACGCCCGAAGAGCGTCTTGACGCTCGAGTTGGCGACCTTGGCGATGCCGAAATCGAGGAGCTTTGGCGTGACGTGTCCGTCGGGGTCGACGGCCAAGAGGATGTTGGCGGGCTTCAAGTCGCGGTGAACGATGCCGACGTCGTGGGCGTGTTGGAGTGCCGACAGGACCGGCGCGATGATGGCTGTCGCCTCCGTCGCGGACATCGGCGAGGTGCGGACCTTGAGCGCGCGCCGAAGCGTCTCGCCGCGGAGCAGCTCCATCACCAGGACCAGCGTTCCGTCGGGCTCGGCGGCGAGATCGAAGACCTTGACGACGTTGCGATGAGACAAGGTGGCCCCGACTTGGGCCTCGTGGCGGAAGCGTCCTTCGACGTCAGCCTTTCGCTCGATGTCAGCGCGGAGGACCTTCACAGCGACCTCCGCGGCGGTCATCTCGTTGCGCGCGACCCAGATCTCACCCATGCCGCCCACGGCGATGCGCCGCGTCAGGGAGTACTTCCCTGCGAGGCGATCGCCCGGCTTGAACTGCCGGGGCGGGGTGGTCGGGACGGCGGCCATGCGCCCGTAAGCCTAGCCGAGGAGCCAAGTCACCGCGAGATGAGCGGGCGGCCAGGTGCAGCGCGGGTCGCCGGTGCGCACGTTCGACTATTCGGGCTCGTCCCAGCTAAGGCCGTAGAGGCCCCGCTTTTTCAAGAGGTCACGCAGGTGATGCCGCGCCAAGTCGGCTTCGCGCGACGCCAGCGACAGGTTGCCCTTGCATCGCTTCATGAGCGCCGAGAGGTACGCCGCCTCGAAACGTCCGACGGCGCGCTCCTTGGCCGTGCCAAAGGTGCCCGACACGTCGAGCGGGTTGCGTTCTTCGGGCGTCCCGCGGAAGCCGAACCCTTCTCCGGCCACGTCGGAGCGGCGAATCAGGTCATCCGACGCCAAGGCCGCGGCCCGCGCCAAGACGTTCATGAGCTCGCGGACGTTGCCGGGCCAAGGTTGCGCGGCGAGGAAGTCCAACGCCGCTTGCTCGATGAGCGTGCCTTGTGCGGCGCCGCGCTCCTTCGCGACGCGCGCCAGGAGCTTCTGGCAAAGGATCGGGATGTCTTCGAGGCGATCGCGGAGCGCCGGCAGGAGCAAGCGCACCGGTGCCAGCCGGAAGTAGAGATCTTCCCGGAACCGGCCCGCCTCCAGCTCGTGCCTCAAGTCGCGGTGCGTCGCCGCGATGACGCGGACGTCTAGCTTGATAGGCGTGGCGCCACCGACGCGCATCACCTCTTGCCGCTCAAGGATGCGGAGGAACCTCGCCTGCAGCGACGAGCTCAGTTCACCGATCTCATCGAGGAAGACGGTCCCGCCGTTGGCGGCCTCGAAATAGCCAATGTGCGCTTCGCCGGCGCCGCCCGGGGCGCCCTTCTCTTGGCCGAAGAGGAGCGATTCGGCCAGGGCCTCGGGAAGCGATGTCGCGTCGATCACCACGAACGGCTTTTCGCTGCGGTTGCTGCGGCTGTGGAGTGCGCGCGCGACCTCCTCCTTGCCGGTGCCCGTCTCGCCTTGCACCAAGACGCCGATGTCCTTTTTTGCGATTCGTTCGAGCGTGGCGAAGAGCTCTCGCATCGCCGGACTTCGGCCAATGAGCTCGCCGAACGTCTCGCCATCGGACATCGGTGACGGCACGACGGCGTCGTCCACGTCGAGGCGTAGCGTCGTCTCTCCGATGGTGAGCTCAGCCCCTGATTGCAGCTCCGCCTCGATGAGGCGCTGCCGCCCCAGCCAGGTACCGTTGGTGCTGCCGGCATCGCGCACGTGGATGCGATCGGCGACACGCCGAAGCTCGAGGTGCACTCCGCTGACCTTCGGATCGTCGATGACGAAGTCGTTGGTCGAGTGGCGACCGACGGTTGCCAGAGACGATGCCATGGCGAAGGCCCGACCAGCCATCGGTCCCGACGCCGCGACGAGACGGGGCACGGTCATGCCGGTCCGCGCTCGAGTCTCTACGGCGACGGTCTTGTCCGCTCCGCCACGCTCGTTCATCGGCCGATGCTACGCGAGGAGTGGCTCTCCACGCACCACAATGCTGTCGAGTGCGCTGAGCATGCGGTGGTAAGGTACCTGGCCATGGTGGCGCGACGAGTGCTTTGGGCAACGTGCTTGGCGCTAGCGTTCTTAGCGTCCAGCGCCCGAGCGCAGTCCGACGTCGACGTGACCGCCGCGCGGAAGCTCTTCACGGAAGCGGTCAAGGACGAAGAGTCGGGCCAGTTCGAGGTCGCCCTCGGCAAGTTTCGCAAGGTGCAAGCTGTTCGCGACACGGCGGCCGTGCGCTTTCGTGTGGGAGCGTGCCTTGAGGCGCTCGGGCAACTCCGAGAGGCGCAGAAGGTGTACGCGAGCGCTGCCGACGCGGCTTCCGCGGACCCTTCGCAGAAGGAGCTCGTCACCGCTTCTCGCGACAAGGCCGAGGCCATCGCGCGGCGCATGCCGACGCTCACCCTCACGCTCTCGCCCAAGGCGCCTAGCGACGCCGTGGTTCTCGTCGACGAGAAGCCGGTCGCACCGACCGACCTCGGGCGTCCGCTACCGCTCGACCCGGGAGCGCACAAGGTGGCTGGCCGAGCCACGGGCGTCCCGCCCTACGCGACCGACGTGACGCTCTCGGAAGGGGCTGGCGTTTCATTGTCGGTCCCGCTCGACGTAGCCCTCGCGGCACCGCCGCCACCGGTCGAACCCGCGCCGTCGCCGGCCCTCGGCTGGGCCCTGATTGGCGCGGGCGCGGGGCTCTTGGTGGCGTCCGGCGTCACCGTGATTGTGCGGCAAAATGCCATCGCCACCGTCGAAGACGCGTGCCCCGGTAATCGCTGCCCCGAGGCTCGCAGAGGCGAGGTCGTGAGCGCGCAAGATCGCGCCAAGGCGATGGTTCCCGTGGGGATCGCCTGTGGCCTACTCGGCGCGGTGTCGGCGGGAGTCGGCGGTGTGCTCTTGTATCGCTCGACCATGCCCCGTTCGAACGTGCCGCCTGCGGCTGCTAGGCTTGTTCCTCAGGCGAACGGCTTCGCTCTGACGTTCGGAGGACCTTTCTGATGCGGGCTGCCGGGGCTTGGTTTGTTGCAATCTGCATCGGATGCGGAACGGTACCGAACGTCGTCTTCGAGAGCGCCGATGGCTCTTTCGCCCCGTCACCCGACGGCGGCACACCAAGCACGTCCGAGGGCGGCCCTCCGAGCGCGCTCGATGCCAGTGCGACCGCCGAGGTCGAGGGTGGCGCTCTCGGGTGCCCCAACCAGCCGCCGAATGGCACCGAGTGTTGCGGCGACTACGCGTGCCGGGGCGAGTGTCCGCAGAAGGGTTCTTCCGGCAACGAGTGCCGCAAGGACTGCTCGGAGTGCCGTCGTAGCCAGGTCTGCTGCCGGAAGGGTGGCCGCGTGACCTGCATCGCGCCCGCCGAAAGCTGTCCGTAGCGAACGGGCGCGCTCAATACGGGTTGTCGGAGTCTTCCTTCTTCGGCTTCTTTTTCGGTGCAGGCTCGGCCGGCTTGGCCTCAACGGGTTTGGCCTCTGCTGGCTTCGGTTCCGCCGGCTTGGGTTCCGCGGGCTTCGCTTCGACGGGCTTGGCCTCTACTGGCTTCGCCTCAGCGGGCTTCGGCTCCGCCGGCTTTTCCGCCGGCTTGGCTTCCACCGGCTTCACCTCGGCCGCTTCGACGGGCTTCGGCTCCGGCTTTCGCGGTCGCTCGGGCTTCGCTTCGACGGGCTTGGTCTCTGGCTTGCCGATGGCGACGGCCACCGGGGCCGAAATGGCGGGCGCCGGCGCGCTCGCGGACACGGTAGGCGCAGCGGCCGTTTCTGCCGGCTTCGCGCTTGTGGACGCAACGGCCGACGGCGTTGTGGTTGTGGTCGACGACGGCGCCGGTGAAGCCTGCACGACCGTCGCCGCGGTGCTCGGAACAAGCGCCGGCGCCGAGGGGGCAGGCGTGCCGGTTCGCTTCTCGCCTTCCGACAACATCCCCGCTTGGTACGCGTAGACGAGGCCGCCACCGAGCGCGAGGACCGCGACGGCGGCGGCGAACATTCCACCGCCACCCTTTTTCGGCGCGCTGTCGGCCAACATGTCGGTCGCGCGAACGGGACGGCCCGCGAGCGACGGCCGTGGCTGTTCGGAGGCGCGCGGCGGTGGTGCTGAGCCGCGGTCCGGTGGAGGCGGCGTTGAGCGGCGTGGCGCCGCCAACTCGTTCGAGGCGTCGGCCGCGGCTTGCGCGGGTGTAACGACCGCCGGCGTGGGCGTCACGGACGCAGGAAAGCCTCCGATGGTCGCCTCTTCGCGCCGGTTCTCTTCCTTCGGGGGCGCGTCGGCCACGCCCTTGAACAGCGGGTTGTGAGCGACCTCTGCCACCTCGTCCATCGAGCCGCCGGAAGCCTTCAGCGCCTCTTCGAGGAGCTCGGCTGCCTGTCGCATCATCGTGCGCTCTTGTGGCGGGGGCATGTCCTCTTCGCTGTTCGTCGACGGGAAGAAGCCGCCACCGCTCGGGACGACGGGCGTTGCGACTGCGTCGGAGACCGATGAGCGCTGCACCGCGCCGCCGGTCGGCGCCAGCGACGTCGGCGGCTCCGACACGGCGGGCATCCCGGAGACCGTGGGCTTGAGGGACGGTAGCTCGGTACGCGGCGCGACCGAGGGACGGACCGTGGTGACTTCGTCGTCGACACCGGAGCCCGACGAGTAGGCGAAGCCTGCATTGGCCTTGTTGCTTGCCAAGCGATCGATGATGCCGCGGGAGCGGTCGTCGATCTTGATGAACTTGACGCCCATGCCCGCCGGCCTGTCGGCGGCGGCCTGTCCCGGCTCACGCTTCCACACGACGCGGCCAACACCCGCAATCACGGCCTGGTCGCTCGCGAGGCGAATCTCGAACTTCAAGAGCGTGCCCTGGGCGAACGGCGTCGCTGTCTTGATGAAGAGGCCGCCTCGGCTCACGTCGTGCGAGTGGTTCTCGATGAACTCGTCGACGGTCGCGCTCTTGTACCTGACATTGAGGCTGACGATCTTCGCGCGCGGGTCTTTGCGAGTATCCTGGCTCATCGGTCTTCACCTGGCGCGACGAGACCATGACGGGCCCTCGTGACGAGCCCCTTCGCGGTAGTCGAGCTTCTCAATCGTAGCCGGGATCTCCCAAGGAGCGCTAACTTGGGGAGAGTGACCTCTCTTTTCACGCGGGTTCATGCCTGATCTCGACCAAAGACCCTTTCGCGCCCACGACCGCCGGAAGGCGGGGCTCGTGGCCAGCATCTCCCACCCGCTCGCCGGGTGGCGGGTAGAGGGCAAGGTCATCGACC
Organism: Myxococcales bacterium; assembly: GCA_016703425.1. Taxonomy (NCBI): domain Bacteria; kingdom Pseudomonadati; phylum Myxococcota; class Myxococcia; order Myxococcales; species Myxococcales bacterium. The sequence continues at coordinate 1,009,101 of JADJCA010000002.1, read as the reverse complement.
TTGGACTCGGCGGCGCCGCCCTCGAATTTTCGGAGCTCGTCGAGCGCGGCGACCGGCTCGTCGTCGAGATGATGGCTCCCACGCTGTGGGATCCCTTGCACGTGCGCGGGCGCGTCGCGTGGACCCAGGCCGGCCGCCCCTCGGGCGTGCGCTGCGGCGTTGTCTTCGAGCATGCCGACGCGCCTTCGCTCTTTGCGCTCTTCGAGCTCTTAGGGACGCTCGAGTTCTAGTGCACCGCCGTCGATGTTCCATCAACGTCCGCTTGCGGTCGCCTCGCTGCTCGAGGCGCCGGTGCACTAGCCGAATCCCTTGGGCTTCGCCCAACCGGCGAATTCACCCCCGCGAATTCGCTCGTGCACCGCGTAAGGCGGAGCTTGCGCTCATCCGGGCGGCGGTGCACTAGCGTGCTGCTCTCGGATCTCACGTGGCTCGAAGCCGAGCGGCACCTCACGGCCGACGCCGTCGTTCTGTTGCCGCTCGGCGCCGCGGCCAAGGAGCACGGCCCGCACCTGCGCCTCGACAACGACGCGCGCCTCGCGGAGGCGCTTCGCGACCGCCTCCTCTCGCGAGAGCCGCTCCCGCTGATCGCCGCTCCGACGCTGACCTACCACCACTACCCGGCGTTCGTGGAATACCCGGGCTCGACGACGCTCCGCGAAACGACCGCGCGCGATCTCGTCGTCGACGTCTGCGCGAGCCTCGCCGCCTTTGGCCCGCGGCGGTTCTACGTCCTCAACACCGGCGTCTCCACGATGCGCCCCCTCGAGGCGGCGGCCGCGGCGCTGCGCGCCCGCGGGTTGCTGATGGCGTTCACAGACCTTCGAGCCGCGCTCGAACCCGTGGAGCGTTCGCTCCTCGCGCAGGAGGCGGGCACCCACGCGGACGAGGGCGAAACCTCCATGATGCTCGCGCTCTCTCCTCACCGCGTGGACATGGGCAAGGCGGTAAGGGACATTCACGAGCGGAGGTCCTTTCGACTGACGCGCGATGGGAACGCGGAAGCCCTCTATTCGCCCACGGGGGTATACGGCGACGCGACCCTCGCGACGCGTGAAAAGGGAGAGGCGCTCGTCGCCGCTGTCCTCGCGGCGGCGCTGCATGACATCGCTGCGCTGCGCCTCGCAGCGCCCCCCAACGGCCCTCCTTCGGCGCCACCGGTGGGTTGACGCATGGTCGCGCCGACGCTTCGGGATTGGCTCAAGGAAGGACCCTTCGGTCTCGCCATGTCGTCGGGCTTCTTCGCGTTCTTCGCGCACACCGGCGTGCTTTCGGTCCTCGAGGACGAAGGTCTATTGCCGTCACGCGTCAGCGGTTCGAGCGCCGGCGCGCTCGTGACAGCGAGCTGGGCTGCGGGCGTCGCCGCTACCACCCTCGAGCAGACACTGATGGCCCTCCATCGCGAGGATTTTTGGGACCCGAGGCCAGGCCTCGGCTTGCTTCGCGGCGCGCTCTTCCGCGCGCGGCTTGAGGCGCTCTTGCCCGCGCAGCGGTTCGAAGAGTGCCGAGTGCCGGTGGCGATCAGCGTGTTCGACGCCCTCTCGCGGCGCACCCGCGTGATGACTGCGGGAAACCTCCCTGCCGCCGTTCACGCGTCCTGCGCGGTGCCGCTTCTCTTTCACCCGGTCCGTATCGGCGCGCGCGTGTACGTCGACGGCGGCGTTGCCGATCGGCCCGGCATCCTCGGGATGCCAGAGCGCGAGGGTGAGCGCGTCCTCTTCCACCACATCGCGTCTCGCAGTCCGTGGCGCCGCCGCGACGGTGACGCGACACGTGTCCCGAGTCGCGACGACATGGTGTCGCTGGTGATCGAAGACCTCCCGCGCTCGGGGCCCTTCGCCCTGGGCGAGGGCCGGAAGGCCTTCGCCGTCGCGAGGCGTGCAGCCCGGCGAGCGCTAGACGAGCCCGTTCACGGATCTTTGTTGCGCGTCTTTGGTTGAACGCCGGCCCCGGTCCTCGCGGAAGAGTCGCAAGATGAACTGCCCTGCGGGGCGTCCTCGAAACGCTTCGAGATCGTCTGCGAAAGTCGGGAGGGACCCGAGCGCGGGCAGCCATGAGCCGTACTCCGGCGGGAGCACGACAGGGGCTCCAAGCGCGGCGAACGTCAAGTCGGCGGCCGTGAAGCGCTCACCGGTGAGGTAGCGTCGCCCGTCGGCGAGCCGCGCTTCCACCATCTCGAAGGCCTCGTGAATGCGCGCGCGCGACCGCTCGGCGCCTTCTTTGGTGAGCTTGAGCCCGCGCCGCATGGCGACGATCAGCGGCGTCGCGAGCGCCCCCGCGACGCCGCGCGGAAGCGGACCCATGCCCGCCGTCACCGTCTTCACAAAGACGTCGGGGTCCTGTGTGAGATAAAAATACGCGAACCGTCGCGTCGCCGGGCCGAGTCGCCGGTCGAAGGCGCCTTCGAGGTCGACGACCTCGCGGCGGAGCTGCGGCTCGTGCGGAAATAGGCGGCGCGGTTCGTCGAGCGCGCGATCGACGAACTCGAGGATCTCGGTCGAGTCTTTGATCGAGCCGTGGGGCGTGACGAGAATCGGCACGGTCCGTTGGCGGGCGACGGGCAGCGTGACGACGTAGTGAAGGAGCGGAATGTGGCGCCGCTCTTCGTAGCGCATGCCCGCGCGGTCGAGGGCCCATCGCGCCTTTTCGCAGTAGTGGCTGGGCGCGATGGTGACGAGCGTCAGCGGCATGGCTCGCCTCGAATGCGTGCCGTTTGCATCATTTTGCCTTGATGCTTTGGAGCAGCGCGTCGACCTCGGCGCGGGCGCTCTTCACGGTGGCGCTCGGGCCCGTGAGCTTGAAGAAGTGCGCCATTCCTGGCGTCTCGACGATGGCGCCCACGAGCGCGAAGCCCGTCTTTGGCGCCGCGGCGCCGCCCATCATCGAGCCGGCGGCGAAGGTGCCTTCGACCTCGACCATCGTCGTCTTGAAGCCGCCGACCGTTCGCTCGCTGCGCTTCGCGCTCTTCTGGCCCGCTTCGTCGAACTGGCCCACCCATCGCTCGGCGTTGGCGGCGGTGCCGCCGCCAGCGCGGCTCACGCTCATCTCGGCGTCTTCCGCGTCGCTTCCTGCCTTCGGAATGCGATAGGTCGCCATGCGCATGGAGCTGGGGTTTGGCGCGTCTTGCCAGCGTGCCGGCTTGGTCCACGTGACGGCGCCGGTCTCGTCGCCGCCGGCGGCCGGTGCGGCCGCGGCTCCGACCGGCGGCGCGCCCTGTCCTACTGGCGGGTGACCCTGCGGCAACCCCGGCGTTCCCATCGGCGGATGGCCCTCGGGCATGGCGCCCGCTGGTCCCGCGCCGGGGATCGGCGGGTGGCCCGTCGGCAAGGCGCCGCGGTTGTCCGGCGTCGCGGGGGGGGGCGCCGCGACCGGCTCCGGCACGGGCGTCGGCGACCGAAGCCCCGCGTAGGCGGCGACGCCAAGGGCGCCGGCAAGCAGAATCATCCACATCGATTTCGGGTTCATCGCTGTCGCTCCTCGATGGCCTGAATGGTTCGCACAAGGATGTTGTCCTTACGCAAGCACGGCCAGCAGTCTCGGGCGTTGGCGAACCCGCAGCCCCTCGTTGAAAGATGCGGCTTCAGCACGGTCGCCGTGCGTGAGTCACCAACCTCGCGCGCCTTCGCCAAGAGCGCGCGCTTGGCCTCGCAGCTCGCCGCTGCCCGCAGCTCGAGGGTCACCTGCAAGCCCGGCGTGGCAATCTTGCGCGCGTCAGCCTTCTGGAGTGCCTTCTGCGCGCGGACCGCGGCAGCCGGGTATTGGGCGCCGGACGCGCCGTAGGCGATGTCGTAGAGGATCTCCCCGCCCATCGTACCCATGCCGCTCTCCAGGAGCAGGAACGCGTCGTCCGCGGCGTCGCGGCCAACGGCCGCGTTGCGAACATTCTCCGCGAGCTTCAGATCGTTTGCCGCTCGGCCGTCGGCCTTGATCAAGAGCGCCGCTTGGCGGAGCGCTTCCTTGGGCTTGCGCGTGGCCGTGTACGCTTTCTCGAGAGCGCGATGGATCTCGGGCCGCCCCGCAAGGTCCTTCTCGAGTTCGGCAAGCGATGAGATGCCTGTGCCGTAGTCACCTCGCTCGATGGCTGCGACGCCCGCGGTGATTCGCGCTTCGACATCGGGGTTGGCGCTGCTGGTCGCACTCGGCGCCGTGTTGGTCGCACCGTCGCTCGTCGCTGGCGGTGTGTCGGCGTTGGTCGTCGAGGACGGGGCGGTCGGCGTGGTGGGCGTGGTTGGCGAGCTCCCCCCGCGCGCCAAGAGCACCAAGAGCGCGACGCTCGCGAAGGCCGCCGCGCCACCGATGACGAAGGGGCGAGGGTTGTCCCTGTACTGAACCAGGAGGTTCTCCCGCATGCGCACCAGGGGCGAGATGGGCGGCTGGCGTCCCGTCACGATGGCCGGCGCCCCTGGCAAAGGTGCCGAAACCGGGAGCGCTTCCGCCTGCGGTGTGCTTGGACGTCCGGCGAGCGAGCCGCGGGGGCCGACGCTCATCGTTGGGCCGTAGTCTCCGGTCCACACGGCGTCGATGGCTTCGAGCAACTCCTTCGAGTCGGCGTAGCGGTGGCCGGCTTCCTTTTCGAGGGTCTTTCGGATGATCGCCTCGATCTCTTCGGGGACGACGACCAGGGGAGCCTTGTCTGCGATCCGCGGCACCGGCGCTGTCACGTGCATGCCGAGGAGCGTCACCTTGCTCGCGTGCTCGAAGGGGCGCACGCCGGCCAGCATCTCGAACGTGATGACGCCGAGTGAATAGATGTCGGCGCGCGGGTCGACGGCTTGCCCGAGGGCTTGCTCAGGCGCCATGTACTCGGGGGTGCCGTAGACCATGCCGAGCTGCGTGAGCGCGGTGCCCGGCGGCGCGCCGTCGGCCGAGATCTCGCCAATGGGAACCTTCGCGATGCCGAAGTCGAGGACCTTGACGAAGTCCGTCTCGCCTTCGCGCTCGACGAGCATGACGTTCTCTGGCTTCAGATCGCGGTGGACGATGCCCAGCGAGTGGGCCCTTTGGAGCGCAGCGGCGATCTGATGAAGGACGCGCAGCGCCCGCCCGAGGGGAAGCGGCCCCTCGGCGATGAGATCGCGAAGGCTCTTGCCGTCGACGAACTCGAGCACGAGAAAGAAGGAGCCGTCTTCGAGCTGCCCAAAGTCTTTTGCCGCAGCGACGTTCGGGTGCTCGATGTGCGCTGCGGCCATCGCTTCGCGTTCGAAGCGCTGGACCACTTCGCGCATGCGGGTCATCTCCGCGTGGAGCACCTTGACGGCGACGTCCTTGCGCATGTGGAGATGGTGCGCGCGATAGACCGCGGCCATGCCGCCTTCGCCCACGAGCTGATCAATCCGGTACCGACCCTGGATCACCGTCCCGACGAGCGACTCGGGAGGCCGGGCGCTCGACCTCGCTGCGCCCGTGCTCGAGACTGTGCGGTCGTTGCTCATGGGGGCAGGAGGCGGAAATGGCGCGGAGGGAGGCGCGCGAGGCCCCCGTTTCGGAGCCCAATCGATAGCACAAGGAGGTGCCCTCGTGAGCGCGGGATTCGCCGCGGAATCCCGTCGCTCGCGGCGTTTCGCGGGGGCCCTTCCGCTCTTCGCCCTCCTGTCACCGGTCGATGCCCAGACCGACGGTCAAGAGAAGTCCGAAGCGGTCGTTGCCGATGGGGGCCAAGGTCTGCAGTCCCTGAACCGGTGACGTCGCAGTGCGCCCTTCGTAGAGAGCGCCTCCCAAACCGAAAGAGGCCCTGCCCTGAAAGCTCGAAGAGCAGCTCCCACGGCCTCCGGAGCCGCACGGCGAGGCCGACGCCCAAGGGAATCTCCAGCAGCGCGCCGCTGGCGCCGGGCAGGGTCGCACTCTCGGTCACGGGGGCTCCGCCGCCGATGCCCGCGCTCCGCAAGGTCACCGTTGCGCTCGGGCCGTAGACCGACGCGAAGCCGCCGCCGACGAAGGCGTAGCCGTGCAAGACGCGACTCCCCCACGGCGCGTCGACCTTTCCACGCACGCCGAGCGAAACGATGCGGCGTGCTGGCCCGTCGCCAACGGGGGAGACCTCGTAGCCGCCGTAGGCTCCCAAGCGGAGGAGCGGCAAGAGCGCGATGTGGCCGACGAGCTGGGCGGCCGGGCCGACGCGCGGTTGGACAAAGGCACTCGTGAGGAATCGCTTGCTTGCGCCCACTTGTGCCGAAGCGTCCCAACGCACCTGAGCGGCCGCCGTGCGCGTTCCCGAAAGGGCGCCGGCGAGCACCGCTGCGACGAGACACGACCGGCGCCAGGATCGGCGCCGGGACGGGGGAGAGGGAGGGCGAGGCATGAGAGGAAGATGGTAAGCTCTCGGGCCTGGACCGTCGCTTTTCCCATAGGACATTTTCCCGTCGCCGGCGATCGCGTCGCGTCGTCGTTTTCGCCTCGCTCCATCTCGCCATCGGCATCGCCACCAGTCGCGACGCCGAGGCGCAGGTGAATCTTCCGCCGCCGCCGCCGCCGCCGCTTTCGGCGAACCCTCCCGCGGCGCCGCCGCCGTCCACGACGAGCCCGCCACCGTCGGCGACGCCGCCGTCACGCCGCCGTCCGCCCGCCGGGTCGTCACGGGAGCCGTCCCCGCCGGCGCGGGACGTGGAACGCCCCGCTCCCGAACCGCCGCCGTCGCACCGCGGGCATTTCTACGGCCTAAGGTTCAATCCCCTCGTGCTGACTCAGGCGCGCGTGAGCCTGGACGTCGAGTGGCTCATCGCTCCCCGCCACGCGCTCGTCTTGTCGCCGCACGTCACGCTCTCGCAGAGTCGCGATGCCCTCGCGGCACGTGCGCTGGGCTTCACCAACCGTCAGTCCACGGGCTTTGGCGCCGAGGCCGGCTACCGCCACTACGTGGCCGGTGGAAACGAACCGGAAGGGTTGTTCCTCGGCGCCTCGCTGCTCCTCGATTCGACCAAACCTCTGCCGGGCGCAGCGCGATTCACGGCCTACGGGGGCGCCCTCGACGTGGGCTACCAGCTCGTTTGGAGCAGCGGTTTCACGCTATCGGCGGGGGGCGGCGTCCTTTTGATCACGACGAAAGGGGCGACCACGGAGGTGGCGCCTCGCTTCCTCTTCGGCATCGGGTGGACCTTCTGAACGGACCGCGTGCCTCCGAAGAACGCGGACCGCGATTCAGCTCCACATCTGGGGCTTGGAGGCCAACGACGAGATCTTCTCCCGCAGCTCGTCCTTGTCTTCCGCGTCGGGTACGAGCTCGAGAAACCGCGAGAGATCGCTGATGGCCGCTTGCGATGCGCCGAGCCGCGCCGACAAGAGGCCGCGATCGCGGATCGCGCCCGGCGACGCCGGATTGAGCGTCGCGATGCGGTCGACGACGAGCATCGCGCGCGCGAGATCCCCGCGCGACAGGTAAATGCCGCGGAGGTTCATCAGCATGCGCAGCAAGATCGCGCGCGTGGTGGCTGGCTCCAGGTACTCGGGCCGCAGCGTGTCGCCTTCGGCGGCGACCTTTCGCAAGAGGTCGTGCAGCCGGCCGTCATCGAGGGTGCGCCCGCCGAAAAACGGGTCGACGTACACGGGCGTCTCGGGCCGCCCTCCTGGCGCCGGCTCGAGGCGCACGAGGAAGTGACCCGGGAAGCTGACGCCGCGGGCTCTTAGGCCGAGGCGGCTGGCCACGTCGCAGTAGACGACCGCCAGACTGATCGGGATCCCGACGCGTCGCTCGAGCACGTCGGGCAATAGGCTGTTTTTGGGGTCGTAGTAGTCCGCCTCGTTGCCTCGAAAGCCTCCCGCCACGTAGAGCCGCTGCGCCATCGCCGCGGCCTGCTCTTCGAGCGGTGCTCTCCCGAGCTCGAGGCCAGACAGCGGCGCCGCAAGCTCACCCAGGGTCTCATAGACGAGCCTTGCGTCGAGGGCCGGCCGGAGGTCCTGGGCGATAAGGAGGGCGCCGGTGGTGAGCTCGACGTCAGCGTCCGGCGCCGACGCAAAGACCTCGAAGCGCGGAAGCGTGGCCATTCCTCGATGGTGTCTGTGGATCGAGATGCCCGCAAGGGCGCGGTGCCGCTCTCCCCTTGACGGCCCGCCGTGCGCCGGGGGAAAAGGGCCGGCCATGGCCAAGGAATCCGCAAAAGAGCGCGGCGTACTCCGCAAGGACTTCGAGCGCGCCAAAAACGTCCACCCGACCGGCATCACCGGCAAGGAGAAGCCGTCCTCGATCATCGAGACGATGTTTCCGGCTTACGTCGGCCGCCAGGAGCGGACCGCCTTTGAGCTGATGCGCCGCAGCGTTCGGGAAGATTGCGCCATCTTCACGACCTTCTCGGGGGCCATGACGCCGGCCGGCCTGCACCAGTCATGCATCATCCCGCTCATCGAGCGCGGCCTCATCGATTGCCTCACGACGACCGGCGCGAACCTCTACCACGACGCCCACCGCGTCATCGGTCACCGAGTCCGCGAGATCGAGCCCAACGCCGGCGACCTCCAATACCGACTCGCCCGCATCATCCGCATCTACGATCTGGGCTTCTGGGAAGAGACCCTGCTCGAGACCGACAAGCTCTTCTCGGCCATCCTCCGTCGGCCCGAGTTCCAGCGGAAGATGACGACGCCTGAGCTGCACTACCTGCTCGGCAAGGCCATCAGCGAGATCGAAGAAGCGCTCGGCGTGAAGAGCCCGTCGCTCCTCTCGACAGCCTACCGCTACGGCGTCCCGATCTTCGTCGGCGCGGTGCAGGACGGCTCCATCTTTCTCAACATCGTCAAGTTGAAGCGGCTCCTCGGCAGCGAGTTCAAGCTCGAGATCGACGTCAACGACGACGTCTTCGAGATGGGCGCCATGCAGCACCACTGCTTTGGCACGCTCAAGAAGCCGATGGCCGTTTGGATTCTGGGCGGTGGCGTCCCCAAGAACTACACCCTGCAAGGTGAGCCGCTGCTCGACCAAATCCTGGGCGTGCCCACCACCGGCTTCGACATCGACGTCCAGTTCTGCGTCGACCCCGTCGACAACGGAGCCCTCTCCTCGTGCCCCGCCGGCGAAGGCCACACTTGGGGCAAGGTCTCCGCCGAAAGCGTCGCCACGGGGTCCGTCTACGTTCACTGCGACGTGACGGCCGTCTTCCCGTGGCTCACCTACGCCCTGTTGAGCGATCCGACGATTCATCGGAAGCCGCGCCGCCTCTACGACGCGCGGAAGGCCGCCGTCCAAACGCTGCAGCGAGAGATCGACAAGCGAAAGAAGAAGCTCTTGCCGACCCTCGAGTTTGATGTGCCGGCGCCCAAGGGTAAGGCGAAGGCCCAGGCCAAGAGAGGCGCGAAGAAGTGACGTCGCGCCTCGCAGCTCTCGCGCTCGTCTGCGCTGCGTGCGGCCCCGCGGTGTCCCCCGTCGCGTCGCCCGGCGCAGCGACGGCGGGGGCGTCGCCCGCTTCCTCGGTCGTCCCGGCGCCCCGTGAAGAGTCGGCGCGCGCGTCCACCGTTCGCTTCGACGATCTCGGCATCGCGTTTACCGTGCCGCCCGGCTATCGCGTCCTCGGCGACGAAGAGTTGGCGGCACGACTCGCCAGCACCGCCGACGTCCGTCTCCAGCGTTCCCTAAGGGAGCGCGCGTCGCAGAAGCAGGGGCTCCCTCTTCTGTCCCTCGAGCGGCCGAACGGTGACGCGAACGACTTCTTGACGGTGTCGCTGTCGGTCGTCCTCGTACCGCGCGACGCCAAGGCGTCGGAGCTCATCGCGCTTCAACAAACGCAGATGAGCGAACACTTGGCCGGCTTCAAGGTCGAGCAGGCACCGCGCCCGGCAGCCGCGAAGGGTGTCGTTGGCGTGGACGGCTCAGAGCTCGTCGCCAAGTACCTCGTGAAGCGCGGTGGCGAAGCGCGGCGCGCCTCGTCGCTCTTCCGCGTCTTCGTGCAGAACGGCCTCGCGACGCTCGCAGTGGCGGTGTGGCCCGAGGGCGCGGCGGTTCGCGAAGAGGAGGGGCGTCTGCTCCTCGATGGTCTCTCGTTCTATGACGCGAAGAGCGCCCCGGCGGGCTCGCAACCCTCCCGGTAGGTCACGAGGCGCGGGTGACAGCGGGCCCCATGGCCTCCGCTACTTCGGCAGGTGAAAGCGCTCGGGGTTGTTTCGAATGGCTTCCAGGTAGAACTCGGAGGGCTCGTGCGGCGGCAGCTCGCCGCTCTCCACGGCCGACTCCAGGGCTCGCTTGATGTCGCCGATGAGGCGCGACGGCGGAAGGGCGAAGGTCTTCATGATCTCGTCGCCGATGCCCGATGGCAAGGGAGGCTGCTTCGCGTCGGCCTCCGCCAAGCTGCGGATGCGCGCGTCGAGCTCGGAGATCTGCGACAGACCTTTCCGCTTCTTTTCGGGGCGCTTTGTCGTGATGTCTGCGCGGGCCAAGCAGAGCAGGTCGTCGAGGTGATCGCCCAGCTCGCGGGCGAAACGCCGGACGGCGCTGTCGGTCCAGGACGGCTCGTATTGGTTTGCGCGCAGATGATGCAAGACCAAAAAGCGAACCGTTGAGCGGAATGCCGGCTCCGACGAGAAGAGCGGCACGCGTCGGTCGATGCGATCGAACATTCGCGCGCCAACCTCGGCGTGCCCAAAGAAGTGCACTTTGCCTTCCGGCGAGATGGATCGCGTCTTGACCTTGCCAATGTCATGGAACAACGACGCCCATCGTACTTCGAGGCGCGGCACGGCCTGACGAACGACCTGCTTGGTGTGTTTCCACACGTCCTTGTGACGCCACTCGCCATCGCCAAAGCCCACCATCGCCTCGACTTCTGGGAACAACGTCGCGAGGGCGTGCGCGTCGAGCAAGGCATCGAGGCCCGCTTCGGGATTCCGTCCCATCACGACGCGATCGAGGTACGCGCGAACCTTGTCGGGCGCGTGCAGGAGCGCGGCGCCGAAGTCCTCGCGCGTCGACGTGGGGGCCGCCGCTTCGCCTTCCGCCGACTCCTCGGCCCGCGCCGCCGCCCACGCAAGGGCGTCGATGGCTGCGTCGGGCTTGCCGGGGCCGGAGTTGGAGGGGGGCGCGCTCATGGTCGGGAGCGCGCTTATAGCGCTCGTCCCGTGGATTTTCACCGAGCTTTTTGCGCACGTGCCCGTTGGCTCGGCGTTCGGTGTAGGGCTCGGGCCTGCCTCGCCGTTGGCGCACCTCCAGGATCGTGGCAGAAGTCATTTGATGGGCGCGTCAAAAGGCAACCCGGCAAGGTCCGGCCACGGGCCGCGTGCCGCAACGAACTCCCCGCGGCTAGTGCGGCTGCTCGCGCTGGGATTGGGCCTCACCGGCGCGTGCGGGAGCACCTCCATCGCGGATGTGTTCTCGCTCTCCGGCGACGCCTCGGTGCCCTCGGTCCCCGGCACGACGGTCGACGGCGGCAGCGGCGCCGATGCGGCCGCCTCTTCGGACGGTGCAACGCCGCAAGACGCAGGTCGCGTCGACGCCCGACCCGACGCACCGACTCCCGTCGTCGACGCTGGCGACACCGAGGTGCTTTGCTCCCGCGCCAGCGGCGCCACGTGCGACCTCAAGAGCAACGTCTGCTGCCGCCAGCCGGCCACCGACGTGTTTCTGTGTCAGGCCGCCGCGCTGCCCTGCGTAGGACTCAAGATTCCGTGCGCCGAAGAGGCCGATTGCCCCAAAGGCAACGTTTGCTGCGGCACCGTGAGTGGAGGTGCCGTCGTGGGCATTCAATGCCGCAAGCCGACCGAGTGTCGCAACAACCAGAATCGCGTGATCTTGTGCAACGCGGACGACGCTGACCCGTGTCCCATCGAGGGCGTCTGTCAAGCGAGCGTGGGGACTCTTGTGGGCTACGACCTCTGCTTGAACTGACCTCGGCCACCCGATCGTGTCGCCGCGCTTGCGCGAGGGGTCAGGAAGGGCCCAGAATATGCGGCCCATGCTGCCGCGAAAGATATGGCTCCTCGCCCTCGGGACGACCTCCGCCGCGGCGACCGCGCTCGTACTCGTCGCGGCGTGCTCGCAGCCGCCTGAAACGAGCTTCGGAAATCCCGCGGGCTTGCGCCGCGACAACATCCCCGGCGAGGGCGGCGTCGAGAAGCTCATTTGCACGGGCGTCGCGATCTCCGACGGTGGGGGCGGCGGTGGCGGCGACGGGGGCAACTGCGCCGTGTCGTTTTCCCGCGATCTCTTCCCGCTCGTCACGGGCCCCTGGAAGTGTGTCGACGCGAAATGCCACGGCGGCACCTCGCCGCCGACCATCAGCGGAGCCAACGCTGCCGCCGCCTACGCGTCGATGGCCGCCTACACCATCAAGGGAAGCCCGCACCCGTACATCAACCCCGACGGCGGCGGCGAACCGGAGAAATCCGACTTCCTCTGCAACATGCTCAGCCAGTGCGGGCAGGGCATGCCCCAGAGCTCGCCAACGGTGCCGAGCCGCGCTGCCACCAAGGACGAGGCTTGCCGCATCGACGCGTGGCTCCGTTGCGGCGCGCCCAACAACTAGCGACGTCAAGTCCTCGGCGACTCCCTAGGTTGCGAGCGCGACCTCCACTCTTCCGTTTCCCCGGGGTGTCGCCTTGCTGTACGGTACCCGCCGTGCGCTTCTCGTTCCGCGCGATCACCGTCGCCGGCTTCCTTCTGGCCACCGCCCTTTCAGGCCCACGTGCGCTCGCCGCGCCTCCTGAGGACGTCGCGACGGTCATTGAAAAAGTTCTGAGCGACGATTTTGCGAACGCCAACTACGGCGATGCGCGAAAGAAGCTCAAAACGCTCCTGGATCGCTGCAAGAAGGAGAGCTGCCCCCCCAAGCTGACGGGCCAGGTGCACATCGCCGCCGGCATGGTCCTCGTCCAGATCGGCAAGACCGACGAGGGCAAGGCGAGCTTCGCCGAAGCGCTCAACATCGACGGGACTGCGGCACTGCCGACGTCGTCGGCGGTCACGCCGGCCATGAAGACGGCGTTCGCCGACGCGCAGCGCTCGTGGATCGTCGCCAACAACCCCGACGACCCGGGGAAGGCCTCGTGGACCAACAAGCAGGCCCTCGACTACGCGAAGCAGGCCATCGCCGCCGACGCCGCCGGCAACCTCGGCGACTGCATCGAGAAGGAAAAGGCGGCGCTCCAGATCGAAGATCAGCCGCGCGGTCGCTTGCACCTCGCGTCTTGTTACGAGCGCTCCGGCAAGGTCATCGACGGCCTCCGTGAGTCGCAGAAGGTCCTCGCCGCTGGCATCCAGAAGAACGATGCCGTCATCATCAAAGCGGCGCAGGCGCGCATCAATGCGCTCTTGCCGCGCGTGGCCAAGATCGGCTTCGAGGTCCCCGCCGGCGTCCCCGACATGAAGGTCACCTTCGACGACAAGGTCGTGCCGAAGGAGAAGCTCTCGCAGAAGTTCTCGATCGATCCGGGCAAGCACAAGATCCACGCGGAAGGCACCGTGCGTGGCGTGCTCCTCGTCTTCGACGAGGTTCGCGAGGTGAAGGATGGCGAAAACGCCCTCGTCACCGTGACGCTGAAGCCGAGCGCCCTGACGGAAGGGCAAATCGCCTGCATGTTCGCGGCGAAATCGCAGGAAGACATCCTCAACTGTCTCCCGCAAGACAAGAAGCCGCTCGTCGTGCGCGTCGGCCTCGATGTCGGGACTTACACCGACACGACCAGCGTCCAGGTGCTCACGCCCGGTCTCAACGCGTCGATCACGTCGCCCACGCAAGGTTGGAACGTTGGCGGAAGTTACCTCGTCGACATCGTCTCGGCCGCGTCGCCGGACGTCATCTCCACGGCGTCACACTTCTTCCGCGACACGCGCCACGCGGGCGCCGTGAGCGGCGGTTACAAGCCGAGCTTCTACGGCGCGCAGGCGAGCGCGAGCTTGTCGGTCGAGAACGACTACACGTCGCGGAACTTCGGCGCCACGCTCCTCGCCGAGCTCATGGACAAGCGGTGGACGCCGACGCTCGGCTACTACCGAACGCAGGACACGATCGGTCGCGCCGGCACGAGCTACGACGTCTTCAGCCGAGAGCTCGGCATCAACGAGATCGTCGCCGGCAGCTCCATCGTGATGACGCCTACGGCGGTCCTTCAGCTCGGCTTCACGCTGCAAAGCGAGCGTGGCGATCAGTCCAAGCCGTACCGCTACGTGCCGCTGTTCCCCTCCGGCGTCGGCATTCCCATCGGGGCCACGTACGATCAGGTCAACGCGTTTCGGCTGCCCACGCGCCCCCTCGAGCAGCTGCCCGTGGCTCGCGAGCGCTACGCGTTGGCGGGCCGGTACATCAAGCGCATCGGAACGGCGACGCTCCGGGCGGAGGAGCGTGCGTACTTCGACACGTGGGGCGTCAAGGCTTCCTCGACCGACGTGCGTTACCTGCTCGATCTGACCCGCCGCCTACGCGTCGGGCCCCACGCTCGCATTCACTTCCAGATGCCCGCGAGCTTCTACAAGCGCAAGTACATCGGCACGCTCAACGCCGACGGCTCCATCGACCTCCCCAAGTACCGAACGACGGACCGAGAGCTGGGCCAGCTCCTCTCGGTCACTGGCGGCGGAACGGCGCGGCTCGAGCTGTCGCCGCCCGAGGAGAAAGTTCAGTTCGGCATCCAGCTGGACGCCGACGCCATGTACACGCGCTACTTCGATGCGCTCTACATCAAGTCGCGCCTTGCCCTGTGGGGGGTCCTTCGTTTCGAGGCTGAGTTCCAATGACGAGGAGTAGTTTTTTTCTCCTTTCGGCGCTGGTCCTTGGGGCCGTCCCCGCCTGCAGTGACCCCATTCAAAGCGGGATCATCGAGGCGCAAGGCAAGGAAATCGAGGGGATCCCCAAGGGACCGCTCCATCGCTCGGGGCAGCCTTGCGTGGCTTGCCACTCGAAGAACGGGCCCGCGTCGAACTCGATCTTCACCGTCGCCGGGACGATCTTCCAGGGGCCGAGCAAGCTCGTGGGCGTCAACAACGCCGAAGTCCGTATGACCGACTCGCTGGGCACGAAACACGTCACGAAGACCAACTGCGTTGGTAACTTCATGGTGAAGCCCGACGAATGGGACCCGAAATTCCCGATCCTCGTGGCCGTGGCCAAAGGTGGAACGCTTCGCCGCATGAACTCGGTCATCGGGCGCGAAGCGAGCTGCGGCTCTTGCCACACGCCCAACCTCGACCGCGATCCCACGAGCCAACTCGTCCAGGTCTTCCTTTTCGGCACGGAAGAGGTCGGCGCGGGGCCCGTCGAATGCGAAGTCGACCCGAGGATTCGATGACCCCTGCGAAGCCCCCCTCGTCGTTGCAGAAGCTCCTCGCGGTGTCGGCGCTCAGCGTCTTCGTCGCGTGCTCACCGAAACCTTCCGGCGAAGACCTTCGCGTCGCTGGGCCCAACGTGCAGGACTTCACGGCGCCTTGCCAGCCCATCGGCGACGGTGGCGCGCAGGCCTGCGGCGTGAGCGCGATGCTCGAGCGTCGCTGCGGCTCGCTCGACTGCCACGGCTTTTCGCGTCGCCCGCTCCGCGTCTACAGCAAGTACGGCCTACGCCTCCCGCCCATCGAAGGCGACGGCGGTTTCGAGCCGGGGCTCGGCGAGACCACGCCAGAAGAGCGCTCCGCGAACTACCGTTCGGCCGTGGGCGTCGAGCCAGAGCAGACCGAGCTGGTCGGCAAGGGCGACGGGGAGCCCAACACGCTCTTGCTCTACAAGAAGCCCCTCGGCATCGAGCGGCACAAGGGCGGCATCGCCTTCAACAAGGGCGATGACAGCGAGGCCTGCCTCCTCTCCTGGCTCAAGGGCCAGACCGACAAGGGCGCGTGCGGCAAGGCCGCTGAGCTTCCGTAGCCCGGCGCAACGCCGACAACAGGGTGGCGCCGGACGACGCAGTTCGGGGCGGGCGACCGACGTCGAGTCCCCGTTCGTGCTGAAATTACCCGTCATTTGGCCCGGGTCTAAGGTCGATGGGGGATGCTTCCCCCGTTTCTCGGGAGGCGGCCCCCAAACCGGCCAGTGGAGCGTCCAGGGAATTCGCGAAACGCTCTCGTGTTACACCGATGAAACAAGGGCTTTTGCGCGGCCCACAAAGGCATACGCATTGGCGGCACGCCGCCTGCATTGAGCCCTGTCCGATGCGCTCGTTGGTCCTTGCCCTGATCGCCTCTGCAGCCGTCGCTGGCTGTGCGAGGAAGCCCGCGCCCGCGGGCACCTCCGCGACGGCGCAGGTTGTTCAGGCGCCGATCACGGCCGCCGAGGCGGCGCCACGTGAGAAGCAGCCCCGCATCAAAGACGGCGCCGTCTACGTCGACGGGAAGATCACCGGGTTCCTCAAGTTCAACGAGCTTCCCCCGGGTCTCGTGGGCGTCGTCGATCGCCCCGGCGAGACGGAGTTCGGCTTCGCCTCGTACCTCAAAGCCCTCGGCGTCGACGTCGCCAAGGTCCGCGCGCTCCACATGCACGGTGGTCGGGTGTCGATGCTTCCGGGCGACTCGCTTCGCCGCGGCGGCGACCGCGTGCGCTTCGTCTTCCGCGGCGACGGCACCGGTCCCGCGCGTCCGCGGTTCGCCGCTGGCATTCGGCCGAGCATGGGCCTCAACACGGCCATCGACATGATCAGCGCCGTCTCCGTCTACGTCGACAAGGAGCCGCCCCGCGAGAACGCCGACTTCGTGCTCGTCTACCCCGACGGCAAGCTCGTTGGCGAAGGCATGCCCTATGCGGACGCGGAAGCCAGCGCGGGCACGCGCGTCTACTTCGACGGCAAGCTCGTTAGCATCGTCAAGCGCAAGTCGCTCAGCAATGACCTGCTCGCCACCGACGACCTCTCCAAGCCGAAGTTCTCCCTCGCGGCCTACCTCAAGGCAGCCGGCGTCGACACGCAGCACGCCAAGCGCGTTGAGCTGCTCGGCACCGACGGCGAGTTCGTCGGCGTCGAGCCCAAAGAGCTCGCCTCCATGACCTTCGCGGTCCCCGCACGCAACAAGGGGCTCGCTGTGATCGACTACGGCACGACAAGCGACCGCAAAGCAGCGATTCAGATCTACCAGCACAAGACACCGCCTCGGCGCGCCCTCCCCAACGGAGAGAGCACCACGGCGCCGACGGGCAGCAAAACTCACACGGGTTGATAGGAAAGGGAGCACGACATGAAGGCACGCATCCTCGGTTTGATGGCGACGAGCACGGTTCTTTCGATTGCCTCTGCGGCCGTCGCCCAGCAGGCCGGTGGCGCAACGGAGCAGGTGCAGCGCTCGAGCGTCGCGCCCGCCGTCGTTACCGTTCGCTCACCCAGCGAGGTCGAGAAGTCAGGTCGCGACATGCTCAAGAACCCCGACCCCCAACGCGCCGGTGCCGGTGCCGAACAGGGCGTCTTCGGATGGCACAAGGACGAGGCCACGGGGCGTCAGTTCGTCACGACGGTCTACATGGAGAGTGCCGACCGGGAGACCAACCCGAAGAAGGCGCTCATGACGATCCGGTGCAACTCGTATGAGATGCTCGCGACGGAGGCGCCCAAGCTCGTTGCCCAGTCGGTCCTCCAGGAGCAGGAAGGTCGCCGCACGGCCCACCACCCGTGCATGTCGAAGCGTCCTGACAAGAAGGGCCGCTACCTCGTCGGATACGGCAACGACTTCAATCAGAACAGCCCGTCGCACTACGTGACGGCCATCGACCATATGTGCAACAAGCTCGCGGCGCCCGTCGTCGTCAGCGTGCCCTACACCACCGACGACGGTAACTCCGGTGGCTGCAGCGAGTTCCAGGCGTTCAACCGCCCCGACGGCAACCAGGGCTGGATCGGCCAGTACCTCGTCACGAACGCGCAGATCGACGCCGTGATCCCGGGCAACCTCACCGGCGACGGCCAGCAAATGGCTGACGACGACATCGCCTACGTCACGAGCCTCTACCTCAAAGACACGCCGGCGGGCGTCGAGGTCGTCAAGGATTGGCACGGCCGTGCGGCCGGCGAGACTCGCTTGTACCGCACCCAGGGCGACGCGAACGCGACTCCGCCGGTTCTCCCCACGGATCTGCCGCTCCCCGCGAAAGACTACCCCGAGCCCGTTATCTCACCGGGCGACATCGCGCGCGGCCAGCGCCTGATTCAGCTCATCGACAACGAGCGCTACGTCTTGTGCGCGCCCTACGGCAACGATCGCCCCTCGATGCACATCGAGTGCGCCATCGGCAGCACGGCCACCGGCACGGTTCAGTGGCGCTCGAAGGTGCTCGTGGGCGACGGCAAAGAGAACTCGAACATGGCCCACTGGAACCAGGCCAGCATCGAGATGCTCTCTCCGAACCGCATCGCGCTTCACGCCCTCGCCGGCAACGGCCGCGGTAAGAACACCGACATCAAGGGAAGCAGCGTTCCCTTCACGTTCGTGTTCGACGTCGTTGGCAACGCGCTCGTGAAGGTCGCGGAGTACAAGGGCGCGCCGGTTCACGGGCCGCACTCCTCGATCTGCACCGGCAAGCGTGGCGCCGAAGGACAAGAGAAGGACACCATCTTCGCCGTGAGCCAGCCGCACACCGGTGTCGGCTCCTCGGGCGGAGCCTTCCTCGGCTTCGACACCGACAAGAAGATCCTCACGATGAACGAGAAGACCGACAAGTTCCGCACCGCTTGGTACGCCGACGGTCAGCTCCTCTCGAACTACTTCGGCGAAAACCCCATGAACCAGGGGCGCAACTACTCGTTCTGCATCGGCGACGTGCCCAACCTCGGCTACCAGGTCGAGAAGGGCTGGATGAAGGACGTCAAGTCGTTCTTCGTGACCGGCGTCAACGGCCGCCAGCCCGGCTTCGCCCGCAACGCCTACTGGCTCAGCTTCGTCGCCGGCGTGACCAAGTACCCCGTCGCGTCGTTCGTGAACCCCGTCAACGCGTCAGAAGCCCAGTCGACGCCCCCGGTGGCCGACCCGACGCCGGCGCCCGCCGCGAAGAGCGAGTCTTCGTCCGGGTGTGGTTGCAGCACGCCGGGCAGCACCAACGGCTCGAACTTCGCCGGTGGCCTGCTTCTCCTGGGCTTGGCCCTCGGCGGAATTGCCGCCCGTCGTCGCTCGTGAAAACATAGGTCGCATGACCCGCTTTGCATCGTCCTTTGCTTTGCTCACGGCGGTGGCCGTCGGTGGCGTGTTCGCCGCCGCCGGCTGCGCGACCGAAGAGGCTGCTGAGAAGAAAGAACCCGTCGGTGGCGCGACACAGTCCGAGGCCGGCCTTGAGGCCAAGAACTTCTTCATCGAACGCGTCTACGACAACACCCGCGGCGACAAGACCGACCTCAAGAGCGGTTGCGGCGGCTGTCACTCCGGGAACGGGGAGGGGGGTCGGTCTTCTTGGCGGCCACGGCCGACGGCACGTACGCGCGCATCGAGGGGTCGGCCGGTCTCATCGCTGGGCCCGGCCGCAGTCCACTGGTGAACCACCTCCACCAGGACAAGACGATCTCGATGACGCCGCAGCTCCGCGCGCTCCTCACGCAGTGGCTGAACCTAGAAGCGACGGCGCGCGGCCTTGAAGGCGGACTCAAAGTGGCGCCCACGCTTGCGGAGGCTTACAAGGCCTTCGCCGATTGCATGAACTTCGACGTCTGGAACTACTACCGCGTCGGTGACTTGCCCTTCTCCCAGACGGACCTCGAGGGGCCCTGCATGGGTTGCCACGCGACGGGCCAAGGCGGCGCGTACCTGCCCCCGGCGTCGCGTCAGTTCTTCGACAAGTCGAAGGAGTTTCCGTTCATCCAGAAGTTCGTCGTTGGGCAGGTCAACAGCTCCGGGGCCTTCGAGAAGCTGATCCCCGCCAATCGCTTCGTCGACAAGTCCAACGAGATCTGTCCTGACGGCAAGTTGGACTGCCACCCGACCTTTGGCCTCGCTCCGAACGTGCAGGAGGGGATCACGTTCTTCATTCAGACGACGCTTCAGAACTTGGCTGGCGGGACTTGTCAGACGGGCGTTCCCACGCTGGTGCAAGACGCCGGCCCCCGAGACGGAGGTAAGGACTGATGAAGACGCTCAGCGGGAGCTCGCTCCTATTGACCATGGGTCTGGCCGCGGCGGCGCTCGTCGCCTGCTCCTCGGAGGAGGAGGCGCCGACGAAGTCCGGTTCGTCTTCGGGCGGCGGCAGCAGCAGCAGCATCGCCGAAGCGAAGGCGTTCTTCGTCGGGAGCGTCTACCCGAACCTTCAGAAGAACTGCGCCAACGGCTGCCACGACAAGGGCCAGCGCGGTGCGCCGATCTATCTCTCGGACTCGGGTGAGGGGTCGTACAACGCCATCGAGGGCATCTCGGGGTACATCGCGGCGCCAACCTCGAGCCCGCTTCGCCAGAAGGGGCTCCACAGCGGGCCCGGGTTCACGGACGCCCAGGGCGAGCTCGTCGACAAGTGGCTCAAAATGGAGGTCAACGCGCGAAAGCTCTCCGGCGACACCGGCAAGCCCGCGAACCTCCGTGAAGGCTTCAAGAAGTTCGGCGAGTGCATGAGCTACAAGCGTTGGATGGAGCTCAAGCTCAACGAAGTGGCTACGGTCGCGACGCTGGGGAATACCGGCCCCTGTTTCTCATGTCACGTCGTCGGTCAGTCCTCTCTGTGGCTGAGCGAAAACAGCGCCGAAACGTTCGCCAAGTTCACGCAGTATCCCTACATCCAGAAGCTCGTCGTAGGGCGTGTGAGTTCCTCTGGTAGCTTCGATGGCCTTGAAGGCTCTCGACGGCTGATGGACAAGGGCACTGAAGCGCAGCAGCCCCAGTCGAACTCGCACCCGCGCTACACGTTGTCCACGGAGCAGACCAACAACCTCACGCTTTACGTCAACGAGACGCTCACCAACATGAGCAGCGGCAATTGCGTGGGTGACCAACCCGACGGCGGCGCCGACGGCGGCAAGAAGTAACGCCGGGAACTGCAACGGGCATCGCTGCTTAGGAGGTTTGCATGAAGGCTTTGACGCGTGTCGTAGTGATGGTTGCCCCGATCGTGGCGGCCGGTGCCTTGGTCTTCGCCTGCGACGTCGAGGACGAAGAGGCCGGCACCGGCAAGAAGCAGTTCGGTGGCACCGACGCCACGACATCGACTGCGACTGACGCGTCCGGCGGTAGCGACGCTCCCACGACCGTGCCCGGCCTGTGCGCAAAGGTTGGCGGACCCGGCGGCGTCGGAACGCTTTCGGACAAAATCATGGCCGCGGCCCAGGCCGACTGCCGCATCGGAATCTACTTCTCGCGGCTCGCGGGCGGTGGACGCACCCACGTTGTGGAGTGCATGCGTCGCCACCTCCAAGAAGCCTTCGGCTGTCCGGGGGTCGTCTACGCGGGCTCGAAGTCGTCGTCTGGCCAGAATTGCCGGTCCATGGGCAACGCGCACGACGACATCACCAGCATCGAAGGCAAGCAGGGCCTCAACCAGGCCGACTTCCAGGCTTACCTCGAGGCCGCCGTCGCGCAGTTCAAAGCCGCTGGACTCACTGACGATGAGCTCGCGAAAATTCGCAGCGTCTTCCTCGGCTACCAGGGCGACGTTGCGCCGCGCGCCGGCAACACCACCAACACGTATTGCACGTGCGCCGGAGGAACGTTCACTCCTGCCGGCGGCCAACCGGTCGCGTGCATCCCGGACGGTGGCTACATCATCCCGGTGATCGACGCCGGCACCGATGCGCCCGTTGTCAGCGACGCGGCGCCCGACACCGGGACACCCGTGCAAGATGCATCCGACGACGGCGGCTGAGCCGGCGCCCGGCGCCGTGCTCGCTCCCGCCGCGGGAGCGCGACGAACAACGGCGCGGCGCGTGGCTTCGTGGCTCGTTGGTGCCGCGGCCGCTAGCGTGGCTCTCATCGGTCTCGGCCACGTCGGGCCTGGCAAACGGCTTCTCGGCGGTCTCTTTGGGGCCGCCGCTCCCGGCTGCCCCGTCTCCCTCAAAGGTCTAACCCCCCAAGAGATCGAAGCCCACCGCGCGAGCTCGTCGCTCGTCCTCGCCGGAGAGGCGGCACCCAAGTCGCGCAGCGCAGGACCGTTTGTTATTGGCGCGACGACGCGCAGCGACGTGACGTCGTGGGCGCTCGCTACGAAAGTCCGTTGCGACGACGCGCAAGAGCGGACAGCCCTGCGCTGCGCCGACGTGCCCGGCGCCGCGCTCGGCGCTGGAGCGTTGCCTGTCGCGAGCGACGTGCTCGTGCGTTTCGATCCGGGCGAGCGTGTTGTGGCGCTCGACGTCATGCGCGCGGCCGAGCCGGAGGCGGTGGCGTCGGCCCTCGAGCATCTGCTTCGCGACGTCGAGGCCCGTGTTGGGCCGCGCTCGGCGCTGATCGGCGAGCTGTCCCCCGCCTACTTTGCGGGGGCTGGCCTCAAGGTGACAACCGCGGAGTTTCGTTTCACGAACTATGCGGTGGATGTGAGCGCAACCCGCACCGCGGACACCGGCGCGTTTCGTCTTCGCGAGCAATATCGCGCTGTCGGCAGGTAATTTCCGCGTCGAAGCGGGCTCGGCGCCCCTCTGCGGGGGAGACCTCCCCCGCTCCGTGGCAAGGCGCGTGTTCAGGGGGCCCCGAATTCGCAGCTTTTGCCTTGTTCGTTCCCTCGCCAAGCGTGGCGCGGCCGATGCATCATTGGAGCTTCACGAAGGAGCCCCTCGGCCAAATGCAATCCCAGCCGCCTCCGAAAGACCCCAAGGACCTGATCGTCATGACCCGTCTCAACACGAACGGGCTCAAGCGATTGGCGGACGGAACGCTCGTCGAGAAGTCTCCCCTCGGCTCGGTCCCACCGGAGCCGATTCGTGTTCCGCAGCGAGCGCCCGGCGCGCCTAAGACTCTCGTCGCGGCGGAAGACGAGGCTTACGGCGCCGACGCTTCCGAGGATCGCACTGTGGCCCTGGCGGCGGCCGATCCGAAGCGCGTCGGCAGCGTCGAGAACGACGTCTTTACGTCCGCACCCCCGAGCCCCTCGGCGATGCCCCTTGCATCCTCTTCGCGCGGCCCGGCGGAGCCGCCGCTCGTCGGCAAGAGCGAGCCGCGAAGCAGCGCCAGTGTCGCAAGCGTCGCAAGCGGGGTCGTCATCGACGCGCGCCTCGAGATGGAGACGCCGACGGCGATGTTCGTGAAGGACATTCAGGCGACGCTGAAGGAAGAGCTCGCGAAGCAGAAGGCCTCGACGCCTGCTCCTGGCCCCGTCTTTCAGCTCGACGCGCTTGATGACCCGGCGCCGGCCAGGGCCAACTCGAAGGAATCGAAGAGCGAGCCCAAGCAACGCCACGCAGTGAATCCCTTCGAGGCGACCGCTCGTCTCGAGCCCTCCGACGGCAGGAAGGCCGACCCGTTCAAGTCCGTTCCGCCTCCCCCGACGTCGAAGCCCGCCAGCCTCGCGCCGCCGCCGGTGAAGTCGGCTGCGTCTTTGCCGGCGCCGTTGCCCGGTCAGGCGAATCGGAAGAAGGATCCTGTCGCCGTAAGCGTGACGACCCGGCCCCAACGCGTCGAGCGCAAGGGCGGTTTCGTCGCGTGGGCGGCCGCGCTCACGGCGCTTGGCGTCTTCGTGGGCGTGGCGGGGGCTCGTGTCGCCACGGGCGGCGCGAAGTTCTCGTTCGCTCAGACGGCCGCCGCGCCGGCAGCGGCGCCAGCCACGCCGGAGGTCGGCTTCGCGCCGCGCGTCACGGTCCCCGCAGAGCCGGCCAAGGAGCCTCAGAAGGTCGAGGCGCCGGTGGCCGAAGCGCCGAAGGTCGAGGCGAAGGTCGAGGCGAACGTTGAGCCGGTGGAGCCGACGAAGCCCGCGGCTGCTGCGCCAGAGAAGGCCGCCGTCGAGAAGCTCGCGGAGAAGGCCTCCGAAAAGCCGGTGGAAGCCAAGGTCGAGAAGCCGGTGGAACGCCGTCCGGCGCGCGTCGCGCGGCCGGAGCCGGTGGAGAAGCCGGAGCCCGTCGCGAAGGCGAAGCCCGAAAGGGCCGAGAAGCCCGAGCCCGTGGCCGCCAAGCCAAAGCCCGAAAAGGTCGAGAAGCCCGAGGCCCCGAAGGCCACCGGCAAGTCTGCTGACGTGGCAGCCGCCGCGCGCGACTACGCCGCCGTCGAATCGCAGATCGGCCAGTCGCTCTAAGGCTCGGCGCTAAAGCGCACGCACTCGGACGCGATCAGGGCTGCGGCTTCTTCGCCGGCGCCAGCGCAGAGGGCTGACCCTGAGAGTAGGCGCGCTCGATGATGAGGCGTTCGCCAGCCTTGTCACGAGGGTGCATCACGCGCTCCGGCAAGCCGAGCGCGTCGATCGACGTCGTCCACACGCGACCGTCGTCGGCCTTGTGGCTGAGCGTCTTGGGATCTTCCCGCGTCACCGTGATCTCGAGCGGCCCTTCGACGCGCTGCTCCTCATCGTACGCTAGGTACTTGAGGTCCTTCGCTTTGCCGGACGCGACCTGCTGCGCGCGCACGGCCAAGGAGCTCTCCGTCTCGATGAGGCGGGGCGTCGAGAAGCTTCCTTTCACCTTCGTGCCGTTGACGACTCCCTCGTAGACGTAGTCCAAGGGGCCCTTGCCGCGCTTCAGCTCCACCGAGGTGACCTGCTTCTTGTTGGCCACCGTCATGCTCTTGATTGAGATGACCTCGCCCTTCGGCGTCGCGAACGTGGCCCTCACGGAGTCTGACACGGTCCAGGCGGTCTTGCCGTCGACGCGCTTGGTCGTCGCGGACGTCAGCACCTGCACGGTCCGAATCTGCGTGGGCTCCACGAACTCGTAGAGCTCGGCGAAACCAATGGTCTTGCCCTCAAGCTTCGCGATGCTGATCTCGGTGTAGACGGGCTGCGGACGATCGCCCGCCACCGTGAGGGACGTCACGAAGCCGCCCACGATCCGACGGAAGGTCTTCCGGTAGCCGACCTCGTCGTGCATACACAAGAGCGAGCCACCGTCGCGCGTGGAGACGCCGAGCTTGATGAGACCGCGCTTTTCTTCGTTGTTCGCGCCGGCGACAACGACGGGGACGTCGGCGTAGAGAACCGGGTGGTTGCCTTCGACCTCGACGGCGATTTCGGGCGTCTGGAGCTGGCCCTTGACGCCGTGCTTTTCCATCTCCTTCTTCACCTCATCGAGGTGGTTCTGGAGGAGCGTCCCTGCGTCCGTGCGCGCGCCGCGCACCCAACAGACCATGGGCCCGCCGGCGCCGATGCGGAACGTCAGCTGCGTCTGCGGCGTGCCGTCGCCGGAGGCGCCGGTGCGGAGGTCGGGGGGCGCGGTCGCCTGAAGCTGCCCGGTGAGCGCACCGCCCAAGGCGTTGACCGGGTGGACCGGGTATGCGCCGGATACCTCGCGTTCGCCGAGGGCGCCGTAGTCGACCTTCGGTGCCGTTGGCGCCGGCTTGCCGCCTTTGCCTTCCGACGCGCCGCCTCCGCCGCCGCCCCAGCGCTTCGGGGCGCCGCCGCAAGAGGTGAGAATCAAGCAGAAAGCCGAACCGAGGGCGAGCGTTCGCAACATGGCGCCCCCCGTATCTCGCAGCGGCGACGGGCGCGCAAGGAAAAGCGCCGCACGCCCACGCCTCCCTCGGCGGTGCGGAAGGCGGCGCTAGTTTACGCGGCTCGGCGAGCCACTGGCCGCCTTCGCCGGAGGCGGCACGCTGTCTGGTGTTTCGGCGAAATCACGGAGTTCGGCGCTCACCTTGCGGAGGTATTGCTGTTTGACGTGGAAGGGCAGGAAGGCGGCTTTAAAGCCGTTCAGGATGACCTGTTTCAGATCGCCCAGCGTCATGCCCATCTGAGAGTGGCAGAGCCAAAGCTCCTTCGACGCCGTCGTGTCGGTGATGAGCCGGTTGTCGGTGTTCACCGTCACGCGCAGACCCAGGCTGAAATAGAGCTTGAGCGGGTGGCTCGCCAGATCACGAATGGCGCCCGTTTGAACATTGGAGCTGGGGCAACACTCGAGCGCGATGCGGTGATCGTTCACGTAATGGAGGAGGTCGCCGTTCTCGCGTAGCCGGCAGCCGTGTCCGATGCGGTGGGCGCCACAAATGTGGATCGCCTGGGCGATCGACTCAGGCCCGTAGGCCTCGCCGGCGTGAATGGTCACGTTGATGTTGTTGTCGCGTACCAGCTGGAACGCCGCCCGATGGTGCTTCGCCGGGTGGTCATACTCGGCGCCCGCTAGGTCGAAGCCGACCACGCCGCGGTTCTTGTAAGCTACACACAGCTCCGCCATCTCGAGGGAGCTCTCGGCGGACACGTTGCGAATGCCGCAGATGATGATGTTCGACTCGATGCCGAAGTCGGCCTGAGCGGCGCGCAAGCCGGCGAGCACTGACTCAACGACGGCCGTGAGCTTGAGCCCGCGCCGCGTGTGGAGCATGGGGGCGTAGCGCACCTCCATGTATCGAACGTTCTCTCGGGCGGCGTCTTCCGCGAGCTCGTAGGCCGCACGCTCGAGCGCCTCCTTGGTCTGAAGCACCTTGAGGGTGATCTCGAAGGCGCGGAGGTATTCGACCAGTGAACCGCAGTTTTCGCCGAGGCGCATGGCCTTCCGAAGGCCGTCTTCGTCGCTCGCCGGCAGCTCGACGCGCTGCTTCTCGGCGAGGTCGAGGATCGTGCCCAGCCGAAGCGAGCCATCGAGGTGCACGTGAAGGTCGGTCTTCGGGAGGCGCTGAATCGTCTCGATGCTGTACGGCCCGTTCATCGGCGTCCGTATAGCACCCTTCCGACGGGTGTCATGAAAGGACCGGCGCGCAAGGCCGAAGTCGCTCGAATCCCGCGAGATTCAGGGCTTTGGGGGACCGGCGGCGCGCGCCTTCTTGGCCTCGTCGTCGTGCCGCACGGCCTCGCTCGTCTGGCCGAGCGTTCGATGGACCGCCGCGAGGGCCTCATGGATCTGCGCCAAGAGGGGCGGCTTCGGCCCCGCAAGCACGGCCGTCTCCAGCTCGAAGATCGCGCCCTTCGAGTCGCCTACGGCCGCCAGCGCGCGACCGTACGCGAAGTGGGTGTCGGGGCTCGCGATGTCCACGAAGACCGCGGCCTCACCCACGCGGCGTGCCTCGTCCCAGGCCTTCCGCGTGACGAGGTGTTCCAGGTAGGCGCGCCAGAGCTTGCGATCGTGTTGCTCGAGGGGAGCGAGCTTCCTCAGAATCGACAGCTCCTCATCCGCCTGTTTCGCTTCGTGCGCGAGCTCGTAGAGGGCCCGGAGCGGATCGGCCTGCGATGGATCGAAGCGATGCGCCGCGAGCAGGTCGTTTCGCGCCGCCGCGGGCGTCTTGCGCATCTCCGCGAGCTCGGCCAGCGCCATGCGCACCGTGTAGCCGTCGCCGCCGGCCTTCTGGATCGCTCGCAGGTGAACCTCGCGCAGGTTGGGCTCCTTCTCGAGCTTTGCCGACAGAAAGTGCGCGGCCATGTGCGACGGCGCGGCTGCGAGCGCCGCCCCGAGCTCCACCTTGGCCTCCGCGAGCTTCCGCGCGTGGAGCAGCGAGAGCGCATAGCCCACGCGTGCGTCGGCGTTCGCGGGGGACTTCTCCGCGAGCGCCTTCGCAAGGTCGAGCGGCTCGGCGCGATCGTCCATCATGAATTGCCCTTCGTAGCGCACGAGCCGCTGCTTGAGCCAGGCGCGAAAGCCGTCGTCGTAGGCCTTGGCGGTGACGCCGAAGGCTCGCTTCAACACGTCCTCCGTGACGAGGCCCTCGCCCCAGGCGCGGAGTGCGCTGGCGATGCGGTCCATCCCGAAGGTCTCCGCCGTGTACACGAGGAGTTGGCTCGAGGCGTAGTAGGCGACGGTTACGTCGGCGCCGCTCTTGGCGTGCGTGAAGGCTCGGTTCATGTCGACGGCGCTCGGCAACGAGCCCCGGCGGAGCGCCAACGCGAGATCGGGATCTTGTTCGCGCCGCCACTCGGGCCGCCTCACGATGGTCTCGTATTCGCTGAGACCCTCGGTGAACCAGCGGGGGACGTGGCTCTTCGAGAGCTCGATGGCGAAGACATGGCCGAGCTCGTGCCACAAGACGTTGCCCCAATTGAAGGGCTCGCCGCGAGGCGTCATGGAAGCGAGAACGCGACCGAAGCAGACCCCCTGGATGCCCACGTTCGGGAGGCCACTGGTGCGGACCGAGAAGTGTTCTCGGCTCTCGTAGAGCTCGACGGTGACGGGCTCCTTGGGGACGAACGCGTAGCGGGCTTTCATGGAGGCCCATGCTTCGTCGAGCATGCGCGGCACGTAGCGCTCCAAGAGCGCACGTTCGGCCTTCGGGTAGCGAATGCGAAAGACGCCACCGGTCTTGGTCTCATAGTCCGTGGCGATGGACTTCTCGTAGAGGTTGAGCGTGTTGAAGACGCGCACGTTGAAGCGGTCGAGGGCCCACGCTTGCTTAAGCGCCAGAAGGCCAGCGGCTTCGTCGCCGGAGCGCATCTGCATGACACCGAGCTGTGCCCACGCCTTGGCGTCTTTCGGGTCGACCTTCGTCGCCTCGCGCATCATCGTGACGATGTCGTCGTAGCGGTGCTCCCATTCGGCGTACTCCGCGGCGATGCCGTAGAACCTCGAGTACTCCTTGTTGAGACTCAAGACCTGCTTCTTCGCCGCCTCGTAGCCGCCTCGGTCGTCGCTCAGGAAGCGTGCCGTCGCCTTCAAGCTGAGCAGCTCGAGGTCCCGCGGATTGGTGTCTAGGCCGCGCTTGATCCATTTCTCGGCGCCCGCGATGTCGAGGTCGCGGAGCGCGAGGCCGGCGCGCACCGCGAGGGCGCCGCCGTGGGTCGGGTGAACGGCCAGCGCCTTGTCGACGAGGCGCTCGGCGGCAGCGAAGTCGAGCGCCTGCTCCAGCTTCACGCGCGCCACCATGGCCAGGGCATCGGCGCGGTTGGGGGCGAGCGCGAGCGCTTCTTCGGCGACCTCGGCCGCGTGCCCCGGATCGTATTTGTCGAGGAACAGCTCGGCCCGTGCCAAGAGCAGCTCGACGTTCTTCTTGTCGGCCTTCTCTGATTCGTTGAACGCTTGGTTGGCGTCCTTCGGGCTCCTCATGAGGTGGGCCGATGCGCCAACGAGAAACAATCCCTCGGCGTCGGTTGGGGCCATCTGGTCGTAGGCGTCGATGACCTCCATCAACTTCGCCTCGGCGTCGACGCGGCGGCCCGCCGCCAAGAGCGTTGCGCCGTGGAGCCACTTCGCGCGGAGGCTCGCCGTGCCGCTCTCCTTGGCGACGCTCGCGAGGACAGTCATGGCAAGGTCGAGCTTGCCGGTGGCCATGAGGACCTCCGCGCGCACGCACGCCGCGGCCGCGCGCTGAGCCGGCTTGGCTTCCGCCTCCTTCGCGCGCGCCAAAGCTTCCGCGAATCGTCCCGTCTCGAACTCTGCGCGCGCGAGCGCCACGAGCGCCGCCGGCCTGAGGTCGCCCTGAATGGCCCCGAGGGTGGCCTTGGCCTTGCCATAGTCGCTCGCGCGGAGCGCCTCTTCGCCTTCCGCGAGTGTGCCCTTCGCGGGCGCGGGCGCGGGCGCGGGGCTGGTCGGTGGCGGGGCGGCGAAAGGCCGCGAGGGTGCCCCCTGTGCCGCCGCCGGCGCCGAGGTGAAGAAGAGCGAGGCGAGGGCGGCGCAGGCGAGGGGCTTCTTGCTCATGGGTTTTCGATGGGGATTTCGTCGGCCAGGAGGCGAATCTCGCGGGAGGTCTCGTCGAACACGAGTCGCATCTCTACGGCGTCCTCGCCGTCGTCGTAATAGCGACGCCGGACGTTGGTCGCGAAGAAACCGAGGCTTCGATACAGCTTGATGGCGGGGGCGTTGGACCGACGCACCTCCAGGAGAATGTGCCGGACCGGCAGGCCCTTGGCAAATGCGACGAGCTCGTTCATGAGAGCACGGCCCAAGCCACGCCTGCGCCAAGAAGCGCGCGTGACGACGTCGAGGACGTGCACTTCGTCGGCGACTTGCCACGCCACGAGCATCGCCAAAAGTTCACCGGCAGGACTGCGCACGACTCGCACGCGAGACCACGGACGCCCGAGTTCTTCGCGGAGGCGCGTCGCCGCCACCTGCCGCTGCTCATCGGCGGGACGCGTTCCGGTGAGCTCGACGATCTCGATGGCGGCCGGCAGATCATCCTCCGTCATGCGCTCGACGCGGAGGCCGCTCACGGCGGGGTCGGTAGGCAGCTCGAGGCGCACAGAGAATCCTTGCCCCGGGCGACTCATGAGCTTGAGGCTCCCGCCGAGCTTTCGAATGCCGTGGAGCGCGATGTCGAGGCCGATGCCGCGGCCGGCGAGGAGGTCGGGCGCTTGCCGCAGCGAAAACCCAGGCCGCAGGAGCAAGGCCAGGATCTGCGCGTCGGGTTCGGCCTCGGCGCGCTCCTCTGTGAGCACGCCCCGGGCGACGGCGTGGGCCCTGACGCGCGAGAGATCGACGCCGGCACCGTCGTCGGCGATGGTCACCGAGAGCTTGTCTCCAGCGCGCTTCGCCGTGAGCGTGATGGTGCCGATGGGGTCCTTCGCGGCGGCGCGGCGGACCTCCGGCGCCTCGATGCCGTGGGCGACGGCGTTGCGTGCGATGTGCATGCAGGGCTCCACGAGGCGCTCTGTGAGGCGCCTGTCGATGAGCTCTTCGTCGCCCGTCGCTCGAGTCCTGACCTCGCGACCGAGGCGCCTTCCTTCGGCTTCGACGACGGCGGCGACGCGATCGAAGATCGAGCCCATGCTCGTCGTTCGAAGCACGCCGGCGAGGCGCTTTACGTGGAGAAGATCGGTGCCGAAGGCGTCGCCCGCGTGCCGCAGCTCTCCGCCCATAGCGTCGAGGTCGTCGCCGAGCGTCGCCAAGGCGCGGTCGATGGCTTCTCGTCGGTCGGCCGTCCCGGCCGTCGCGTGCGCGCCCTCCGCTCGGATGGCACGCACGCGGCGCGCGGCTTCCCTCGCGCGCCGGGCCTGTCGATCGAGCTCTTCTCGCATGGTCCCTAGCCCGTCGATTCGCGAGAGCAGCTCGTTGATGTTCTCGGTGGCGACGCGCACGGTGGCGTCGTTGCCTTCGTCATCGGAAGAAGCGTCCTTGAGCGCTCCGCTCGACGGCGGGCTCTCGACTTCATCTCTGAGACGACGAAGCGTCGCCGCTGGCGCCTCGGCCATCGCGCCCAAGACGCCACGCACCTTGCTCACTTCCAAGAGCGCGAGCTTGGCGCGAGCATCCTCCGTCACGTCGCGGAGCCGCTCCTCGAGGCCGTGACAGAACCAGCTCATGGGCTCATCGCCGACGGCGCTGGCGGCGCCCTTTAGCGTGTGCACGTGCCGAAACGCTACGCGCACCTTCTCGATGACGTCGTCGTCGCCGCTGAGGCAGAGATCGAGCGCTGCGAGTCGGTCTTTGACCTCCGAGTGATAGGGCCCACGAACGTCGGGGTCGATCTCGCCGGGTTCGAGGTCAAAGGGAGGGACGGGCCAGTTGTCTGGCACAGCGGCGCTCCCTTCCTTGATGCGCTGTGCGGCTCGCCTCAGGAGCGCCACGGCGGCGGCCACGGCGGTCGCGTCGCCGCTGCGGAGCCGCACCTCAAGGCGGGTCAAGCTCGCGGCCAGGCCCGCCTCGCCGGCGAGCCCTGCCGAGCCCTTCAGCGAGACCACAGCGAGGAGCGCGCCGTCGGCGTCGGCGGGCCCGACCTCCAGGGGGGCGACGCGCTTCTCGATCTCGTAGGCGAGGAGCCGACGCAGTTCGTCGGACATCGGGTCAGGCGGCTTGGCGACGGACGAGTCGCGCGTCGAGGAGCTGACAGACGATCTTGCACGCGTCAAAGCTCGAGAGGTGACTCGCCGTGACGATGTCGCGCACCGAGCGCGCCTCCGCGAGGGCGTGAAGGACGGTCTCCTCGTCGGCCGTCTTTGCGCCGCGCGCCTCCAACGCTTTCGTGTCCACCACGAGCAGTTCGTCGAAGTCGCCGAGCTTGGCTTCGAGGAGCCGCCACTCGTCGACGCGGCGGAAGCCTTCCATGATGACGGCGGAGACCGGCAGGCCGAGATGGGGCTCGCGCTGATCGGTGTCTTCGAGACCCGAGCGGAAGGCGAAACGCCCCGACTTCCAGCGAAGGACCTCGTAGATGAGCTCGCTTGATTGCTTCGAAATGGCGTCGACGAGCTCGCGCTCGGAAATCTTTCCTGCCGCGCGCAGCGCGTCTCCGAGGCGCGGACGAATGGCGAAGGCCGCGGAGTCGTCGGGGGAGGGGTGCAGCGCGCGCTCGATGTCTTCTTGCGTGACGCGCCCTTCTTTGACCAGGAAGCGGCCGAGACGGAACTCACCGGCCGCGCCCCGCGCCATGGCTCGCGCGATGGTGCCACCGCGCATCACGACGCGGACCTCGCTCGTCGGGCTCTCGACGGAGAGTACGCCGGAGGCGCTCTCCATGTGGAGAAGCTGGAGGACCGAACCGACGCTCACGCCGCGGAGATCGCCGGCGAAGGTCGTGGTCGCCGACACGGCTTCGTCGGCCGGTGGAATGGTCGGCGCCGTGGGGCGCGTGGTCGCGCCGCTTCGGGCCCGCTCGAGAGCGCGCTCCACGAAGCGCGAGAGCGTTCGTGCGTCGAACGGTTTGCTGATCGCGTCCACGGCGCCGGTGTGCGCCACGAAGCGGTCGCGGATCTTGTCGGCCTTGGCGCTCATGAGCGCCACCGGCGGGGCCGTCGCCGCGTGCTCCTGTCGAAGCGCACGGCAAAACTGGAAGCCGTTCATCTTCGGCATCACGAAGTCGACGAGGATCAGATCGAACGCATCGCGCCGCACCACGTCGAGGCCGTGCTCTCCGCTGGCGACGGCGATGACTTCGAAGCCCGCCCGCTCGAGGATTCCCGTGACCACGAGCCGCAGCGTCGGGCTGTCGTCGATCACCAAGATCCGCTGGCCGGTCGCGCCCACCTGCGCGTTCTATCCCTACCGTGGCCCGGGTCAAGGTCCGAAGGGAGGAGGCGTCGCGGGGGCGAGTGTTCCCTTTGGGAGACACGGGCCCTCGAACGGCCTGCGGGTCGCGGGAAAGCCCGGCGGGCGCGCCTCCGCCGGCTTTTGGGGCCGCGGCGCCGCCCGTGTTAGTTTTCCGTCCGTGCGCACGATTTTGCGGGACGGCACGCTCGTCACGATGGACGCCGACGGGCGCGTTCTCGTCGGAGACCTGCTCATTGAAGGGACCACGATCGTCGAGGTCGGCGACGGGCCCGAGCTCCGGGCCACGCGGGCCGGCAAGAGGGGGCTCAGTCGCGTCGTCGAGGCGCGGGGAGCCGCCGTCCTCCCAGGCTTCGTGCAAGCGCATGTTCATTTGTGCCAGGTGCTCTTTCGCGGCATGGCCGACGACATGCCGCTCCTCGAGTGGCTGAAGACCCGCATCTGGCCTCTTGAGGCGGCCCACGATGAGTCGTCGCTCGCCGCGAGCGCCGAGCTTGGCCTCCTCGAGATGATGCTCGCAGGGACGACGACGGTCCTCGATATGGGGACCGTGCACCACTACGACGCCGTCTTCGACGCGTGCGACAAGGGCGGCGTTCGCGCCGTCGGCGGCAAGACGATGATGGATGCCGGCGAGGGCGTGCCAAAGGGGCTCAAAGAAGCCACGCGGTCGAGCCTCGACGAGAGCGAGGCCTTGGCTCAGAGGTGGACGGGGCGGGGAGAAGGGCGCCTCTCCTACGCGTACGCGCCGCGCTTCATCCTTTCGTGCACGGAGAAGCTCATTCGCGGCGCCGTGGAGCGGGCCCTCGCGAGCGGCGCGCTCGTTCACTCGCACGTGGCTGAACACGAAGGGGAGCGCAAAGCGGTGAAGGCGGCTCTCGGCGACGACGACATCGCGATCTTGCGTCGCTACGGCCTCGCCGGGCCTCACGCCATCCTCGCTCACGGCGTCCAGCTCACCGACAAAGAGGCGCGCGATGTGGCCCGCGATCAGACGCGCATCGTCCATTGTCCGAGCGCGAACCTGAAGCTCGGGTCCGGCATCGCCCGCGTCGCCGAGCTCGATCGCTTGGGTGTTCCACTCGCCCTCGGTGCCGACGGTGCGCCGTGCAACAACAACCTCGATCCTTTCGTCGAGCTCAGGCACGCAGCGCTCCTCGCAAAGGTGAGGACCGGCGTGACGACGCTGCCCGCCGAGCGCGCGCTTCGCCTCGCCACCAAAGACGGGGCCCGGGCCCTCGGCCTCGAAGACCGGATCGGCACCCTCGAAGCGGGAAAACGTGCCGACGTCATCGTGGTCGACCTCGAAGGGCCACACGTCGAGCCGGGCGGCGACGTCTACTCGCGGCTCGTCTACGGGTGTACGTCGCGCGATGTACGGCACGTGTTCGTCGACGGCGACCACGTTGTCCGCTTCGGCGAGCATCAGCGGCTCGATCGCGATCGCGTTCTCGGTCGCGCACGGGAGCAAGCGAAGAAGCTCCGCGGCCGCGCTCGCCTGTAGCGATTCGACGTCGAGCTCGCCCAGCGCGATTTAGAGCGAATCGAAGAGCGTCTTTGCGGGAGCGTAGTCGGCCTTCTGGGCCAACGTCAGCATGAGGTGTCGCTTGGCCTGGTCTCGGTCGCCGACCGCGAGCGCGTGAGCGGCGAGCCCGTAGTGCGCGAGGAAGTACGTGTCGTCCATGGCCGCGGCGCGGGAGAACGCGAGCTTCGCGCCTTCGAGGTCGCCCTGATCCCACAAGAGCTCGATGCCCTTGCCGGTGTGTGCCTGTGCCACCGTGCGGCGGCCCGCCCCGTAGTCCATTTGGCGCAGCGCTGCCTGGCCGTATTCGAGGGCCTTGTCGAAGTTGCCATTGTCTACGAGGAAGTTTGCGTAGTTCCCCTTTGCCCACGCCGATTCCGGCTCCAAGTCGACGACGCGCCGGTAGACTTGGTCCAAAGCCGGCGCGTCGTCCCGCTCGCGATAGATGGTATCGAGCGTGCCGTAGGCGCGCGCGGCTACGGTGCGGTCCTTGGTGGTGGTGATAAGTCGTCCGAGGAGGGCCTCCGCACCGTCCAGGTCGCCGCCCTTGCTCATGAGGTCGGCTTTGAGGAGCAGGTAGCTCGGAGCTGTGGGCGCGAGCTTCTCCGCCTCGGCAGCTGCCGCTTTGGCCCGTGAGAGGTCTCCGCCGTTGCGATGAAGCCAAGCCCGCACCACGAACGCCTCGGCACAGCGCGCGTCGAGCGCCAATGCCCTGTCGGCCATGGCGTGCGCTGCCGTGAGGCCCTCGGGCCGATACTCGCTCCCGCCCACGTATGCGCGCTTCAGAGCGATGCGGGCTAACCCCGCGTGTGCAAGCGCGAAGGTGGGCGTCAGTGTGAGCGCCTCTTTCAGCTTGGCTTCTGCGTTGGCGAGGGGTTCGGGCCGGCCGTGCCACTCGTCGACGAGCACCATCGCATCTGCATAGAGCGCGGTCTCCTTGCTCTCGGCGGGGCTCGGCGTCGTCTCTTTGGCGAGCGCTGCGAAGGCTGGCACCGTCGTCTTGCGCTTGCCATTCACGTTCCACAAGCGAACGTTTCCCGTTCCATGGGCCGTCGCGAGGCGCGAGCCGTCGGGTGAGAAGGCCATGGCCAACGTGCCGCGCTCGGCGCCGTTGTGCTCCTCGAGGAGCTTGCCGGTGAGGGTCGACCAGAGGCCAATCTTGCCCTCCTTGCCGCCTGTCGCGGCGACGGCGCCGTCGGGTGAGAAGGCTACGGCCCAGACCTCGTCCGTGTGGAGGTTCATCGTTTGGAGCGCACGGCCGGCAGCGACGTTCCACATCCGCGCCGTTCGGTCGTCGCTGGCGCTGATGAAGGTCAGGCTGTCGGGGGCGAAGACCACTTCACCCACGGTCTTGGTGTGACCGCCGAAGGTCGCCTTGCGAGCGCCGGTGGCTGCGTCCCACAGAAGGATCAGCTTGTCGTCGCCGGCGCTCGCCAAGAACCTGCCATCGGGGCTGAAGGCCACGGTATGAAGGCGCGCCTTCGAGTGCTCCAGCGTGCGAAGCGTCTTGCCGTCTTCGAAAGCCACCATGGCGACGACACCGTCGAGTCGCGCAACGGCCACCGTCTTGCCATCGGGCGAGAGCGCTGCCGCGCGCACCGCGCCACCGGCGTTCATCGTTCGCACGAGGGCTCCGGTGGCGGCGTCCCAAACCTTCACGGTCGTATCGCCACCGCTGACGACGTGTCGGCCGTCGACCGAGGAAAAGACCGAGCCTGCCTTGTCGGAGTGGCTGCCGAAGACGCGGATCGGGGTGCCGTTCTGCGCGCTCCACTGTTTGACGGACTGATCCACACTCGCCGTAAGGAGCGCGCTGCCGTCGCGGGTGAACCCAATATCGAGGATCGCGCTCACGTGCGCGGGGAAAGCGGAGACGTACTTCAGCAGCGCGTACCGCGGAAGTCGTGGCCGCGGCGCCGTGATGCCGCGGACCCCTTCTTTGGGGCCGGCGGCCTCCGGCATGGGGGCAACGCGCAAGGCTCGCAAGATCGGCACCGAGGCGCCGGCCAGCACCGCGAGGAGAACGGCGAGCACGGCGACGCGCTTCTTGGAAGGGGCCGCCTTCGCCGTGCCGCTTCCCTTGCCGTCACGCAGCGCCACCAACGCGAGGTGCGCCGACGCGAAGCGTCGCTCCGGCGCCGGCTCGATCATTCGCTCGAGCCATCCGTTAAACGTCGACGACGTGGAGACGTGTTTCGAAAAGTCGATCTTGAGTTCCCGGTGCGGCAGATCGTTGGGGGGCCGCCCCGTCATGAGGAAGAGCAACGTGCACCCGAGGCCGTACAGGTCGCTAGCAGGCCTGGCGCTGCCATGGAGCTGCTCCGGCGCCATGTAACCGAAGGTCCCGACGATGGTGCTCCCTGCCGTGAAGGTCGAGCTCGGCGTGTCGCGCACGGCGCCGAAGTCGACGAGCCAAAGGTTGCCGCCGTCGTCGCGCAGGACGTTCTCCGGCTTGATGTCGCGATGAATCACCGCCGGGTTTAGGCCGTGAAGGTAGCGGAGCACCTCAAGCAACCGGAGCGCCAGCTCCTTGAGTTCGTCTTCGCCGGGATGCCAACCGTCGCGCCGCCAGGCTGCAAGGGAACGCCCCGGTGCGAGCTCCTGAGCGAGAAAGAACGACGGCCCATTCGGCGTCTCGAGGGAGAAGTGATCGATGTAGCGCGGGATCGACGGGTGCGTCAGGTGTGCGAGGACGCGCGCCTCTCGCTCGAAGAGCTCGAGGACCTTCCAATCGTCGAGCGACCGCAAGCCGATGTGTTTCAGCGCGACGTGACGTCCATCGGCCAAGAGCTCGGCCTCGTAGGTCGTGGCCGACCCGCCATGGCCCAACTGGCGCACGACGCGATAGCGGTCCCCAACCAGCTCACCTTGTTGAAACATGTCCCCCCCGCGTCCCATGGGCGTGCGGCTCACCCCTGGCTATGACTCAGCGCCCATCGGCGTGGGCCGCGGCCGGCGCCACGCGCGCTTCTCCGCAGACAGCGTCAGTCGATCGAGCGCGCTTCCGCGTCTTCGATTTGCGCCAGCACCATGGCTAGCGCGTCCTTTGCCCGATCGAGAGAGACCCGATCCTCTTCCCACTTCGCGAAGGCCCGGTTCGCGCGTCCCGTTTCGAAGCTGAGGCGGCGCTTGAGCGCGTCGAGCTCGGTCTTGACGTCACCGAGGTCGTTCTCGAGCGTCGCGATGCGCTCGCGGGCGCCCAAGAGCTCGCGATCCACGTCACCCTGTCGCTGCGCGGCGGCGGCGAGCTCCGACTCGAGGGCGGTGATGCGCGCCGCGTTCTGGGTGTCGGCTTCCCGCTTTTGAATGGCGAGCGTGGCGAAAGCGTCGGTTGTTCGAGCCACCTCCGTCTCGAGCGAAGCGATTCGCTGCTGGCCACTCGTCGCCGTGGCGCGAAGCTCGTCGGTCTCTCGCGTCATTCGCAGGAGCCGTTCGTCGCGATCGCTCTCGAGCTCCTCGACCATGGCGCCGTGGCTCGCCTGAAGGCTCGCCATCGCGCCTTCATGCTCCGCCTTCTGCGACGCGAGTCGCTCCTCGAGCTGGCGTCCCGCCTCGGCGAGCTCCGTCGTGCGAATGCGCTCCAGGTCCGCGACGCGCTGGTCGCGCTCGCGTTCGACGGCGCCCACGCGCTGATCGCGCTCGGCGATGGCGGCGGCGACCTTCTCGTCGCGGTCACGCTCGGCCGCCGCGACCTTCTGGTCGCGCTCCGCCTCGAGGGCGGCGATGTGTCGATTCTTCTCCGCCTCGACGGCAGCGACGGTGCTCTCACGGTCTTGCTCGAGGGCCGCCACGAGCGTGTCGCGATCGCGTTCGATGGCTTGGATCTGTTCGGCCCGCTCTCGTTCGAGCCGCGCGATCTGCTGATCCCGCTCGCTCTGCACCGACGCGATGCGCTCATCGCGATCGCGCTCGACGGCCACCAGCATCGCGTCCTTCTCTCGGATGGCGTCGGCCAGCGCCTGGTCCTTTTGAGCGAGCTCCTGATCTTTCGTCACCGTGATGGCCGCGATGGCCACAGTGTGTTGACGCTCGAGCTCGCGCTCGCGGACCGCCAGCCGATCCCCGGCGGCCCGTTCGGCGGCCTGGAGGTCCGCCTGACGCGTCGTCGACGCTTGATCGAGTTGCCGCGCGTGCTCGGCCCGTACCGCGGCGAGCTCGTCCTGGTGCTCCTGTTGGCGCGACGCGAGCTCCGTGGCGTATTGCTCGCTAAGCTCCGCCTCGCGCTCCGCCACTGCGCGTTCGCGCTCGCGCGCACCCCGCTGCGTCTCTTCGCGCAGCGCCGCTTCGTGGTCGCGCTGGACGCGCTCCGCTTCGCGCTGCTTCTGCAAGGTCGCCTGTTCGAGGGCCTTGCCGTGCTCTTCTTTGGCCAGGTCGAGCTCGCGACGGTGTTCTTCGCGCGCGTCGTCGAGGCGCTTGGCCCACGACTCGCCCATCTCGTTCTTGATGTCGGCGAGCGTGGCTTCGCTCCTCGCGATCTCTTCCGCGTGGCGCGCGCGCAGCTCGTCGATTTCGCGGCTCTTGCCCTCGAGCTCGCCGTGGAGCTTCTGAACCTTCGCGCGGGTCTCCTCCGTGATCTTCTTCGCCTGCTCGCGGTCGGCGGCCAGGGCTTCGTTCTTCTCGCGCACGTCGGCGAGCTGCCGTTCCACGGCCAGGATCTTGTCGTCGCCCTCTTGCTTGGTGCGCTCGAGGCCGAGGGTGCGATCGCGACTCTCGATGAGCTCCTTGTCGCGGCGGCTGACGGTCTCCTTGAGCTGAAGGATCTCCTTGTCCTTGCGGTTGAGGTTCTCGCGGAGCTCTAGGAACTCGCGCGCCGACACGCCGCCGGACTTGCCTGCCGTCGCGAGCTTTCCGCGCAGCTCTTCGAGCTCCCGCTGCAAGCGACCGACGTTGTCCTCCGCTTCCTGAGCCCCGCGTCCCGCGGACTCGACGCTCCGGCTCATGGAGTCGAGATCGCCCGAGAGGCGCTCGTTGTCGCGCCGCAGTCGCTCCACCTCGCGAGCGAGCTCGGCGCTCTTTGCGCTTTCGCGCTCCGCCGCGTGTTCCAGCTCGGCGCTCCGCGCCGCAGCGAGCGAGCCCGAGTCACGGCGGGCGCTTTCAGGGATCGGCGCCGAGACGGGGCGCGCGCTCTGGGGACGCGCCAGCGGCGGCTCCTCCGTCGCGTAGGCGTCCATGGGCGCGGGGTGCACGCTTGGCGGGGGCTTTACGCTGGGCCTCGCGCTCGTGGGTTGCACTGGAGGCGCCGGAGGATCGCTCCCCGTGAGTCGACCAAAGGCTGACTCGGCGAAGGCGTCGACCTCCGCGTCGACGGCACGCAAGCTGGGATGGCTCGGATGATTGCTGAGGGCGCGCGGCGCCCCTGAGATGCCGGCCGGGGGCCTCGACATCGCCACCGAGTCATCGATCTGCACCTCGTCGTCGACGACGATGCCGCCCTCGCCCTCACCCGCGTCCCCGCCCGTCAGCGGAACGAACGGCTGAATGTGGCGCATGAGCTCGCCGAAGGCGATGGGCTTGTGCACGTAGTCTTCGGCGCGTGTGCGGAGCTTCTTGTGTTGCTCGAAGGTCTCTTCGCTCGACTCGCTCGACATGATGATGAGCGGGACCTCGCGTAGCGTGGGATCCTTCTTGAGCTTGTTGCAGACGGAGAACCCGTTCATGCGCGGCAGCTCGATGGAAAGAAGGATGAGGTCGGGTCGCTCCGTCGCCGCCGCCTGCAGTCCGACGTTGCCGTCGTCGACGATGGTCGTTGCACATCCCAACTTTCCGAGCTCGCTTCGGAGCTCGGTCGCGAACGCGTTGTCGCTCTCGAAGACGAGAACCTTGGTGGCCATGATCTCCACGGGGCCCGGTCAGCGGCTCATCCCGTCGGACGAACCTGCCGGTGAAAAACGGCGTCAAGTCACAGAGTGCTGAAAGGACGGGAAGAGTACCGCGCTTGAAATCCGTTTGTCAGCGTTCCTGACCACCGGGGCCCCCGGGCCCGGGTTTTCGCTGGCGCGCTCGCCGGTCGAGCGACGCGCTGTCTGTAGGTGTCGGCGATTTTTGGCCCCGGGGTCACTCCGTCGTGCGGGGGCGCAGCGAATGCCGGTACCCTCGCGCCCGTGCCCACCGTCGTCTTCGGGACTCCTCGCAAGCTCCCGAAAGCGCGCGACCTTGCGGGGCGCGTCGTGGTCCTCGATCTCGCCTTCGCTTCCGAGGCGTCCGGCGGAGGGTTCGAAAAGATCACGCGACCGCTCATCGACGGCCTCGGCGCGAGGCTTGCGGCCTGGGTCGATCACCACGACCACGTCGCGCACGCGGAATTTGCGAGCGATCCGCGTTTCGTCCTGTGCACCAAGGCCGAACACGGCGCGTGCCCCGAGATGATCACGCAAGAGCTCGTCCAGCGCGTGGGGCTCGTCGACACCATCGTTTGCCACGGAGATTTCGACGGCCTCTGCGCCGCAGCGAAGTGGATGCGCGGGGGTGAAGAGCCGTATGCCGGCGCCGACGACGACGCGCGCGCCATCGACACGCGCATCGGAAAGCCGGGGCCTATCGGGACGCGCTTCGATCGAGCCCTCCGCGCGCGACCACGCGACACGGCCCTCTACGGGCTCGTCGTCCGCCACCTCTCGACGGGCCTCGCCGACGCGTCGCTGTGGGAGCCCATCGACGCGGCAGCGTCAGAGCTTCGGGAGCGGGAAGCGGCGACGCGGCGCATCGCCTCGCGGTACCGCGTCGTCGATGGCCGCATCGTCGAGGGCCGCTCCTCGCTGCGCGTCGCGTTCGTCGACGCAACGCCGGAACACGGCCACTACGATCGCACCGAGCTGCTGCTCATGGGGCAGGAGCGTGCGAAGGTCGCCATCCTTCGCGACGGCGACAACGTCACGCTCGCGGCGGCTTTCGATAGCGGGCTCAACTTTCTTGAAATGATTGGTCTTTCAGGTGGTATGCCGACGCTTGTGTCGGTCCCTTTGAGTCGGCTTGCCGTGGCGCTCGATTGGCTGGGGGTCCGGGCCGACGAGCTTCCGCTCGAGTAGCGCCGTCAGGACCCCGCCACGGGTCGTCTGACCACATACATGTAAGTGTTTTTGCAGCGAAAACCGGGGTCCGATTCGTTGACCGCCACGTCGGGGAATGGTAACCGCCTGCCTAACTAAGGGCTCCGGCCTTGGTCGGGGTTCAATCGCATCCGCCACGCGAGTGGCGGAAGCAGGTGCGCCTCCGAAGGCGCCCCCGACGCAAAGGGGATCGCCATCGGATCCTCACTCCCGGCTTGGGCGTGGGGCAGAGCTTTTCGACGCTCGTGGGGGGCGCGATCTTACTCGGATCGAGGTGGGTGTCATGGTTGCAAAAGCTTGGGCTACTGCGCAGGAAAAAGAGAAGAAGGCCGTCGACGAGCTCTTCTTCTCCAACGAGTCCGTGTCGCTTTGCCTGCTCGTGAATCGACGCGCCAAGACGATGCGCGTGATCGACTTCCGCGCGGGGCCTTCGGAGGCGAAGCGCAAGTTCGTCCATGCGCTCGCCAAGCGCGAAGGCGTGGAGAAGATGTACACGCTCGTGGAGCGCGACGAGGTCGGGACGTGGGCGAAGTTGGGCTTCATCAAGGAAGGCAACATCCCCGGCTTTTACAAGCGGAGCGATGCTTTCATGCTCGGCTGCTTGCCTTCGGCCTACGTGCCGCCGGCAGAGCCCACGACGAGTGAGGTTCGCATCGCCGTCGCGAAGAAGAAGACTCGCCTTGAGATGGCGCGTCTCGCGATGCCGGACCTAGACCTCGCGCCCCCGCCGCCGCCGGATCTCGACGACGAGGACGAAGACGAAACGGGGCCCGTCGACACGCGCGCCCACGATCTCGCGGAGAAGACGCTCGTCGTCGCGAAGAAGCGGGCCAAGGAGCTCGCTGGCAAGGGCGCGAACGTTCCCGTCAAGATCGCGTCGCTGAGCGAAGCTGACGCGCGCAAGGCCGCCGCCGCCGCCGTGAAGGCGGGCCGCGCGCTCACAGCCTTCGAGCCCTTCGGTCGCGACTTCGAGCGCCGCTACTTCTCCCTCACGGCGCGCGGCGGCTTTGAGCTCGTCGTGTCGACGGAGTCGCAGTCGTGCTTCGGCAACGCCTTCGTGGAGCTGCTTGTGGCTCCCAAGGGCGAAGCCGACAAGCCGATCTACGTCGCCGCGCTGGCGGCGCTCGTGGCCAAGCTCATCGCCGACGGCGTCGTGAGCTGCTTCTCGCTCGTGCCGAGCGACGACGTGACCCTCGCGACGGCCTTCGTCGCCAACGGCTTCCGTCGTACGGGCCTGCTCCAGAGCCACATGGCCGTCGGCGCGGCGCGCAAAGACGCGATGATCTTCTCGCGCAAGCTGGCGAACCCCGCCGACGAGTGATTCGGCCTTAGGGCTGGTCCGAGACCGGCCGCGTCGCCGCGGACCACTGAAGGTGGATCCCCTTCGCTCGCGACGCGGCACCACGACACCTTGGCCCGACGACGTCGTCGTCGCGCCGCGGTCGCGATGCGAGGAGTGAACCGCGCGCGCGGCGGCGCTATGGGGTCTGGTTCGCCGCGGAAGGGCTGGCGTTGGAGCGCACGTGGGGGCGCGGCCCGACGCTCGCGCGGGCACGCGGTGTGCGTCCACGTCCGTCATGGGAACGAAGAATAGGCTTATTTTCGCGCTTTTGATGGTGATGGGTTGCTCCGCGGACGCCGCCACCGACGATGCCGCCACCCACGAGGGCGCGCTCGTCACCGGAGGCGATACCGTCACGCTCGGACAGCGCAAGCTGGTCTACGTGGATCGTGGCAACGAGAGCGCCGTCGAGTTCAAGGTGCCCTCCAAACAGAACGTGGTGCTCTCGGTGATGGGCTCGGCACAGGAGCTACGCGTCACGACGGCGAGCGGCTACTCGGTGCCCATTGTCCGCGAGTATCGCGCTGCGGGCCCCATCTCGTGGACCACACCGGCGATCGATTGGAAGTTCGGTCGCATGAACGGACTCGCCGCCGGCACCTACCGCGTCATGCTCAAGAGCGACGGCGTCGCGAGCGCTCCCGTTGTCATCACCGTGGATGCGGCCACGACGCCCATGGCTCTCGTGCCTGCCGAGGGCGTCTACCGAATCACGCGGCCCAGCGGCGAGGCCCAACAGCGCGTCCGCGTCGAGCACGCGAGTCGCTGCAAAGGCGCCTTCGAGCGACAGAGGACTCGGCTCGTTGACACCGCGAGGCAGAAACACGAGGCGCCGCGTCAGTACGTCGACGGCTATTGCCTCACGTTCCTCGATGGGCACCTCGGTGACTGGAGCGTGAGCCACA
Organism: Myxococcales bacterium; assembly: GCA_016703425.1. NCBI lineage: Bacteria > Pseudomonadati > Myxococcota > Myxococcia > Myxococcales > Myxococcales bacterium. The sequence goes on along the minus strand of JADJCA010000002.1, from coordinate 965,538 downwards.
AGGACGTCGTCGACGTGATCGTCACGGGCGCTGGAGGCGTTGGCGAGCTCAACGGAGAACGGCCTTCCCAGCCGGTGGATGCTCTCGAAGTCGTGGGGCCCTTCGAGCGGAGCGAACGGCCGCGCTCGTGGAAGATCCGTCATCATCGCCAGGGGGCGCTCGACGTGAGCGAGACGACGGTCCAGCTGACGCGCGTCGCCGATTTGTGACGCTGCGGCGCGGCGTGTTGGGTCGGCACTCGGCGTGCCCCGACCCGTCGACCTCTGCGCGAAGACTGACCCGCGTCCGGGTCACTCGGCGCCGCGAGCCGGGCCGCGGCCGAGGCCGTATCGGAACGCCCTTTGGAACGCGCTATTTCCGATCTGACGGCGTAGCTCGTTGGGAATGTCCGGATGGTTCACCGGCACCACGCCGTTGAAGTGGCTTCGCATCTGGCCATCTGGCCCACTTTGCGACGTTTGGTAGCGGTAGATCTCGCCCCGGTCGCCGACACCGAAATAGGTGCCCGTGTTGGCGCGGAAGAGTCGCCCTTGGTCGCGCCCTTGCTCGTAGACCCGGCGAGCGTCGGGCGGCTCGGGTGTCTTGTTCGGGTTGGCCTTGTACCCGTCGCGCTCGTGGACCGGATCGTACGGCGGAAGCACGCGCTGCTGCACTTGATCGGGATGGTACGGCGAGCCAGGCAATGCGGGCGACGGCGTTCGATCGGCCGCGAGCTCGAGCGAGCCGCCTTGGCGCTGCGCCTCGAGGTCCGCCCACACGTTGTTCGGAATGTTGTTGAGCGCGCCGTCATCGACGGGACGCCCGGCCAGGTGGTCGCGCAACGTCGCGAGCTGTTGTTCGCTCAGGTTGTGCTGGGCGAGGTTGACGTCTGCGAGCGGATCCGGCGGCGTGTCTGCGGCCGGCTGGTCCCGCGTCTGATCGCCGGGGAACGCCTCGTTCAGCGTCTCCATCTCGTTCGGTGGAACGACGCCCTCTTGCGGTATCACGCCCGGCGCCGTGACCGGATCGGTCCCAGGCTGCGTGAACGCGTCGTTCAGCGTCTCCATCTCGTTCGGCGGAACGACACCCTCTTGCGGTATCACGCCCGGCGCCGTGACCGGATCGGTTCCAGGTTGCGTGAACGCTGCGTTTTGCGTCTCCATTTCGTTCGGCGGAACGACGCCCTCTTGGGGCACGCCCCACCCACCGGTGCCCGTGTACGCCGCGTTGAGCGTCTCCATCTCGTTGGCTGCCGCACCGTAGTTCTCGGTGCCGGTGTACGCCGTGTTGAGCGTCTCCATCTCGTTGGCCGCCGCACCGTAGTTCTCGGTGCCGGTGTACGCCGTGTTGAGCGTCTCCATCTCGTTGGCTGCCGCACCGTAGTTCTCGGTGCCGGTGTACGCCGCGTTGAGCGTCTCCATCTCGTTGGCCGCCGCACCGTAGTTCTCGGTGCCGGTGTACGCCGTGTTGAGCGTCTCCATCTCGTTGGCCGCCGCACCGTAGTTCTCGGTGCCGGTGTACGCCGTGTTGAGCGTCTCCATCTCGTTGGCTGCCGCACCGTAGTTCTCGGTGCCCGTGTAGGCCTCGTTGAGCGTCTCCATCTCGTTCGAGCCAGTGTTCGTCGACGTGTCCGTGTAAGAAGCGTCTGCGTACGAAGTGTCTGTGTTGGAGGTGTCGGCATACTCGTCCTCGCCGCCGAAGGCGGCATCGAGGAGCGTGTTCCGGCAGGCCTTTCGCACGATCACGGTTCGCACCCCGTCACCGTTTGCGAACATGGTGCCACCTGCGATGTGTCGCTAGATCCTTCGTCTTGCTGAAGTAAATACTGGCGGAACCCACATTGCGTCACACGGCCCCCGAGGCAACCGACGCTCATCCCCGGATCTGAGGAACGCGGTCTGAGGAACCACAGGCTGCACCGACCGGCGATTCCCAAACGACGCGACCGGGCCTCAAGAAGTCCACCAGCAAATGTCGACTACCGATGCGACCGTGTCGTTGCGGCCTGCATCGGATTCGAGAGCTGGGACGCCGAGGCGCGTGTCGTTGTGAAGCAAGCGGCCGTATCAGCCTGACGAGTTTTACCGAGCTGGCGTAGCGCGGGCGCACGAGGTCGACTCCTCGGGTCCACAGAGGTGTGGCCTCTCGGCATCAAGGTCGGCCCAAAGCGCGTCCAAGTGCCCGCTTCTTGCGGTGCACCTGCGGCTTGTCCGCTCCCGACGGTACCCCACGACGGCATGCGCTCTGCCTTGTCCATCGCGCCCGGCTCGCCGGCCCAAGGAGAACTCCATGTCAGCTCGCCGCCTCGCGCTCGTCCTCCTCGCCGTGTCATCGCCCTTCGCCGTGGCGCATTGCAACGTCGAGGACGAAGAAGCGGGCCAGCTTACGCAGGAGCTGACGACGTGGACCCGTTGCGCTGCCGAGGCGGCACCGACGCCGGGCGATATTTGTACGGTGCCAGGGACGCGGACCGTGCGCTATGGCGCGCGGGGCAAATACACGAAGAAGGTCGTCACTGGCCGCATCGAGTGCAGCGACGGCGCCTTCGGCGTGACGGTGCCCACGCCGTATCAGAACTTCTGCGATTACAGCGGCGACACGCTACCCGCGCCGGTGCCGTCCACGCCAACGCCAACGCCAACGCCAACGCCAACGCCAACCCCAACCCCAACCCCAACCCCAACGCCAACCCCAACGCCGACGCCGACCACGACGCCCCCGCCGGTCACGCCGCCGGCCACCGTCACCTGGACGCGCTGCGCGGCTGAGGCGGCACCCGCGCCGGGCGACACGTGCACCTTCACCGGCCGTCGCGAGGTCCGTTACGGCGTGCCCGGCGCGTACACCGTGAAGGTCGCTACCGGAGCGATCAAGTGTGAAGACGGCGCCTTCGGCGTCACCGTGCCCACGCCGTACCAGAACTTCTGCGACTACAGCTCCGCCGACCTGAGCGGCGCGTCGTCGCCGCCTCCGGCCACGCCCCCGCCGGCAACGACCCCTCCCGCCACTCCGCCGCCGAGTTCGCCCCCACCCGCAACCGGCGCCCCCGGGCCGCGCGTCACGACCTTCACGAGCTCGGCTCCGATCACCGCTACGCCAGGGCAGGTCATCTCGGGCGTTCGCATCTCGAACCCCAACGGGCCGTGCATCGTCATCACCGTGGCGAACGTCACCGTTCGCGATAGCGACATCGGTCCCTGCGGTGGCGGAGCCAACATCGCGGTTACGAGCGGCGCGAACGGGGTCGTTCTCGAATACAACTCGATCCACGACGGCTTCCGCGGCGTCTTGGTCGACAACAGCACCAATGTGACGACCAGCAAGAACAAGCTCACGACCTTCAAAGGTGGCTGCGAAGGGTGCGGCTCGGCCATCGAATACGACTATGCCACCGGCGGCACCATCGACGGCAACCAGGTGCGTGGGCAGAACTACGCTAGCGACGCCGTCAGCTTCTTCGAAGCGAGCAACATTCGGCTGACGAACAACGACATCAACGTCGGCATCTCCGAGCCGTCCTCGGCCGGCTTCACCATGGGCGACATGCGGCCCGGCTCAGGTCACGACCCCGGCAAGAACAACTACGTGGCCTACAACACGGTGCGCCAGACCGGCGGCAGTGCGGCCGGGGTCTTCGGCTCGAGCGGCAACACGGTGCTCGAGAAGAACTGTTTCACGGCCGGTATCCAGGCCTACAACTACTCGGGCATCTTCGTCGGCGTGACGGTGCAGAAGAACGTCATCAACATGGCGTCCCCCGACTTCTTCGTGCCCAACACCGCGGTCATCACCGGCTGGGCCACCAACGTCGACAGCACGAACTGCGCTCTCGTGCCGCAGTGAGCGCCCTCATCACTCACCGGGTCAAATTCCTATCCAGCCAGCTCTCGTACCAATCGAGAAAGCCAATCGGTCGATCGCTGGATGTGTACGGACGCCACGCCATGTCGCAACACCACATGGTCCCACGCAGCTCGCCCTTCGAGACGATGGCGTCGTAGACGCCGCAGCCGAGATGCGCGACGGCCAGAAAGCCCGGGCCCGGTCCCGTCCCGCCCGAATACGTGCTGGCCAATCGATTGGCGAACGGCGGGCGTCGCCGCAGGTGCGCCTCTCAGCGGTCGCTCCGCTTCAGCCAGTCGGTGAACCACTCGGGCGGCTTGGCGCCTGCCGCAGCGAACATCGTGGTCGAAACCGGGCCCTGCCAGGTGCAGGCGATGGCGATGGCCTTGTCCTGCCAACGTGCCTCCTCGTTCAGGGCCGCTTCCTTGGTGAACGTGGAATGCTGGCCGTCGTTGGCCATGGCCTCGGCAGCCTGCGCAGCGGCGCGCGCTGACACCATGCCGCGGCCAACGGCGCGCAGGGATTCCTTGTCGTTGCCGAGGACGCATTCCAGCGCGCGCAACACCGCGGTGGTCGTTTCGGCCAGTACGTCGAGGCCGTCGTCGTAGTAGTACTCGACAAGCTTCGTGACGTTGGCCACGCAAACCTGGATCTCAGCGTCGTCGTACGGGGTTCCGGCAGCGAACTGCCACGCGATGTCCACGGCGCGCTCGACCTCCGAATAGGAGAATCCAACGGGGTACTCCACGTAGACGGGGGCCACGCGGCTGGCGCATTCGGCGGCCAACGCCACCCGCAGTTCGCGGCTTACCGGTTTCATTTTTCTGGCGAGACCTTCACCCAGGCTCATCGTCTGCTCCCGTTTGGTGTCGTCGTCATGACCTTGAACTGACCCCCAACTCAGGTCCACCGATCCTGAGTCGTTGACGTTGATTCGGTGAGCGTCATGCGACCGCGGGGCGCGCACCGCCGGGGCCCGTGCGTCCCAGCCGCGTCCTTCCACCACGGCGCGGCGCGACTTGCTCTATTCTCCCGGCTCCCATGGACTTTGAGGTGGCGCACGAGTTCGACATCCCGCTCGACGCGGTGGAGCTCGCCGTGCTTTCGCCGATGCTCGTCGACAACCTGAAGCCGCGACTCTCGGGGGTCGAGTCGGTCGAGCAAACGGCACACCACTTCACCGGGACCGAGCTCGAACGCGTGTGGGCCTACCAGGCCAACGTGAAGCTCCCGGCCTTCGCTCGTCCGTACGTCACCAAGGAGATGTGCTCCTGGGAGGAGCGCTCCGTCTACCGCGTCGTCGATCACGCGTCGTCGTGGAGCATTCGCCCCCACAAGAAGCCCGAGTGGGCGAAGTACTTCACCGCGCAGGGCGAATACCGCCTCCTGCCCCTTGCCGGTGGTCGCACGCGGCGCGTCGTCCTTGGCGCCCTCTCGCTCTTCGTGCCGCAAGGCCTTCGCCAGCTCGGCGAGCGCCTCATCTTCGCCGAAGTGCAAAAGACCCTCGCCGCCGAAGCGGCCACGCTCACTGATCTCGCCACGCTTGCTTGATACGACCGAACGGGAGCCGGACCATGAGAACCTCGAAGCTTGCTTTTACTGCGCTCTGCACGGGCCTCACGTTGGCCGCGACCGCCGAAGCCGGTGAGCCGATGGCGCCGCGGGCGGAGCGGATCTCGTCGCCCGGTCGCTCCGCGTCTACCGACGACACCTCGCAGGCCATCGTCCTCAACCCCGCGAACGTGGCCAACATGCCCTCGTGGGAAACACGCTGGACCGGCTTCGGGTGTTTCGACGTGGAGGCGCCGGCGGGCGGGCCGCCGCGCGCGAAGGTCAACTGCGGCCACGCCTTCGAGGCTGCCACGCCGCTCATGTTCGGCCTCGCGACGGGGCTTCGTTTCGACTACGTGCAGCCGCCCTCGGCGGCGGGGCTTCCGTACAACGGCGTCGACTACAGCTGGCTGACGTGGGCCCTCGCCTACCGCTTTGGCGATCGCGCGTCCTTCGGCGCGAGCATCCAGCGCTCCTACTCGTCGAACATCTTCACCGACGCCCTCCTCGGCGTGTCGGCGGGCCTCAGCGTTCGCCCCTTCTCGCAGCTCGCGCTCGCCGCCGTCGCCCACGACTTCAACGGCCCAAGCATCGTGAAGATCGCCGCGGGCTTCCCCATCCTCGATCAGAGCTACGTGCTCTCGGCGGCCCTAAGGCCGACGGGGCGCCGCGACCTCGAGCTGGCGATTGACGCGAAGTACCTGCAGGGGACCGATCAATGGATTCCGCGCGCGTCGCTCGGCATCGATGTGCCGTACGTGGGACGCGCCCGCGGTGACGTCGAGATCGCGCACCTTCCGAACGATCAGCGGCGCGGTGTCGTGGCCACGGCCGGACTCGAGCTTGGCTTTGGCGGGCATGCTTCCTTTGGTGGCGGCCTCGCCTTCGGCAACGGTCTCGGACGACCGAGCAGCCTCGGCGCCTTCGGCAGCGCCGCCATCCGTGGCTACTCCGTTCCCGGCGTGCTCCGCCCCGAGCGCGCCGTCTCCATCCGCATCGAATCGACACCGGGGGCGCGCGGGCACATGAAGCTGCTGCGCAGTCTCTGGACCATGGCCGACGATCCGAGCGTCTCGGCGCTTGCGCTCATCGTCCGCGACGAGCCGGCGAGCTCGTACGCGCACGCCGAGGAGGTCGCTGACGCCATTCGCGTCCTTCGCGCACGAGGCAAGAAGGTCCTGTGCAGCCTCGAGATTGGCGGGCCGCGCTCTCTTTACGTGTGCGCGCACGCGGACCGAACGGTCATCAACCCCGCCGGCGGCATTCGGTATTCGGGCCTCAAGTTCCAGTACTTCTACTTGAAAGGCCTCTTGGACAAGCTCGGCGTCAAGGCCGAGATCCTTCGCATCAGCGATCACAAGGCCGCGCCCGAGCAGTTCACCAACGAGCGAGCCAGCGACACGGCACGCGCCGACAAGGAAGACCTGCTGCGCAATTTCGAAGCGGTCTTCACCAAGAGCGTGGCGCAAGGTCGCAAGATCAGCGAAGAGCGCGTCCGCGCCGCCACCTTGCGCGGGCCTTTCATCGCACCGGAGGCGCGCGACGCGGGCTTCGTGGATGGCTACGCGCACGATGATCAGATCGACGACGTCGTGTCGGAGATGCTCGGCCGCAAGGTCTCGCTCGAGAAGTGGAAGGACGAAAAGAAGGCGCCGGCAGCCTTTGGGCCGCGCGCCAAGATCGGCGTGCTCCTCGTGCAGGGCGACATGATCGACGGCCGCTCCGAGACGGTGCCGCTGCTCAACATTCGCCTCCTCGGCTCTTACACGATCCAAGAGCAGGCCAAGCGCCTCAAGGATGATCCCACGGTGAAGGCCGTCGTGCTCCGCATCGAGAGCCCCGGCGGTTCGTCGATGGCGGCTGACGTCATGTGGCGCGAGCTGTCGGAGTTGGCCAAGAAGAAGCCGCTCATCGTGAGCATGGGCTCGTCGGCGGCGAGCGGTGGCTACTACATCGCGTCGCCGGGCCGCACCATCTTTGCGCTGCCGCTCACGATCACCGGGAGCATCGGCATCTTCTACGGCAAGGCTGACGTGAGCGAGCTGCTGCGCAAGATCGGCGTCAACGTCGAAACCTACAAGGCGACGCCGCGCGCCGACGCCGAGTCCTTTTACCGCGGCTTCACCGACGACGAGCGCGAGGCGCTCCGCGTGAAGATTCTCCAGTTTTACGACATGTTCCTGTCGCGCGTGGCGGAGGGCCGTCACATGACCAAAGAGCAAGTGAACGCCGTCGGGCAGGGCCGCGTGTGGACGGGACAACAAGCGAAACAGCTCGGTCTCGTCGATCGTTTGGGGGGCTTGCGCGAGGCGCTCGCTGCCGCTCGCGAAGCCGGTGGCTTGCCCTACGACGCGCCCATCCTCGAGGTGCCGCCGCCGGACAAGACGTTGGTGGAGCAAGCGCTCTCGGCGGCCGGCTTCGGAAGCCTGTCGATCTTGCCGCCTTTGCCCGCGCAACTGCGCGACGCCGCCCAGGGGCTCGCGCCCTTCGTCGCCCACAAGGGGGAGACGCCTCTCGCTCGTCTCGAGTGGGCACCGGAAGGTGAAGAAGCGGCCCGCGACGACGATGAGCCGTGAGGCTCGCTCAGCGTCGCGGCGTCTCGCTGCGGTAAGGCTGGTCGCGGTTGCCGCGGGCCTCGCGGCCTGTGGCGCACAGGAGCGCCCCAGCGTCCGTCATTCAACCGTTGCGGACGCCGCGGCGCCCGCGCAGCGTTCGACCCCGAACATGACTGGACGGAGTCCCGAAGGGACGGAGGAAAGGCGTGTCGACGGGGCCGCTAGGACCCTAGTCACCCCGACCCCGACCCCGACCTCGCCGCCGCCGCCGACGCCTACGCCGACGGAAGGGGCCCGACGCCGTCGTACTCATCGCGTTTCCCAGAGAAGGATTAACCGATAAGGGGCAACGCACCTTCGTCGCGCCGACGCCCTTCATGCCCGTCGTGTGCTCCAAGCAGGGCGCCCTCGTGTTCGGCGCGGCCTGTGCGTCTCTCCTTCCGCCACGGGCTGCGGTCCAGGTGTTGGGCGGCGCGAAGATGACCCTCGTGCAGGGAGGCGGCCTCCCACTCGACGAGACGGAGCTGAAGGCCCCAGAAGCACCTGCATGTTGCATGTACAACGGCTGTCGCGGGGTCACGGTGCCGTTCACCCCGGCCGGCGCGCCGTGGATTGCCAAGAAGATCACCGTCGCCGTGTGGCCCGCGGAGGCGAACGTGGACCTCGTCGTGCCTGGCGCCAAAGAGGCGCTCTCCGCACCGGAGCTGCGGGCCGCCGCCGACGCGATGTCGATTCCGACGGAGCGCGCCGTTGGCGTTACCGTTCGCGGTCATCGCTACGCGACGGCCAAGAACGGCGGCGGAGCTTTGGTGCGCTTCGACAGCGGCCGCTGGACGCCAGCGCTCAAGGAACTCCTGCAATTCGGTCGCAGCGCCAGCATCGTCGCGGTCACCGATGTGAACCGCGACGGCCAGAACGAGATCATGGTCTACGGGCCCTTCGCCAACGACTACGCCTTCGCCGCGCTCTCCGACGACAAGGACGCGCCCGGATGGTCGTTTAGCTGCGGAAATATCTGAGAAGCGTCAGGTCGTGTCAGCCGCGCCCGCCGCGCCGCAGCGCAGCGTGAGCACCACGATGGCGGGCGCGACACCGAGGCGCACCGGTGGGCCCGTGGTGCCGAGGCCGGGGTGCACGTGCAGCACGGCGTCGCCACGCCGGTAGATCCCCACGTGGTACTGATGCGTCAGGTGCGACAAGGACGCGAGGCGCGCCAAGAACGGCACGGCGACTTGACCTCCGTGCGTGTGGCCCGAGCGTCAACGCCACGCCTGCCTCGCTCGCCCGATCGAAGAGTGCTGGCTCGTGTGCCAGCAGCACGACGGGAACGTCCGGTGGGCGGCCTTCGAGTGTGCGCTCGAGGTCGGCGCGACCGGTCCAGGTGTCATCGACGGCGGCCAGGTAGAGCGACCCGCCCTCGTGGTCGATGCGCGTGCCTTCGTTTCGAAGGACGGTGCAGCCCTTCGCCTGCAAGCGCGAGATGAGCGGCTCCCCCTCTCCAAAGTAGTCGTGGTTGCCCATCGATACGAAGGCGCCATGCACGGCCGTTAGGCCCGCGAGCGCGTCGGCGATGTCATCGTGAAACTCGACGCCGCTCGAGACCATGTCTCCCGTCACGACGGCGAGGTGTGGACCTTCGCGGTTCGCGGCGCGCACCCAGGCGTCGGCCCACGACTTGGGTGTAAGCGCGCCGATGTGCAAGTCCGAGAGCTGCACGATGCGAAAGCCATCGAGCGCGTTGGCGAGGTTCGGGATGGTGACGTCGTGCCGCTCGACGCGAAAGAAGCGGCGGCGGATCAGAATTCCGTAGGACGCGAGCGCGAGCCCCACGAGGTACGTCGCCAGCACGAAGTCTGCCGGCAAGGACACCCGTTCGCCTCTGACGAGGGCCCATAGCGGCACCGTGAGCGATGCCACCATTCCGATGGGTAGCGTGAAGAAAGCCGCGCAAAAATGCACGTAGAAGGGGATGTCGATGAAGCGAACGGCGAGCGGGTTGCGCCGCCGGTCGGGCATCGCGAGCCTGATTCGGCTCACGAACAAGAGGACCCCGAGCACCGCGAGCGCGACGCCCGCGAACGCCGCCGCGAGCGCTGATGGGTGGAGTCGCCGGGCCAAGGCGAAGACCGCGACGCCGAAGAACACGTGCATCGCGCCCGTCAGCCCCACGAGGACCATGAGGAAGCGACTCGGCCTTCGTCGTCGCTTCGGTTCTTCGCGCTTCTCGCTCGCCGTCGCCGTCGCCGTGCTCTCCGTCACCGAGGAGCGCTCACGGGAGGACGCCTTCGATCACGGCGCCGTCGTCGCAGATGGCCCGAACGTGACGCTCGCTGGCCCAAACGGAGAGGACGTTCGACTGGAGCCCGAGCTCCGGCGTCATGCGGATCCACGAGCCCTCGTTGCGACGAAGGACGCGCGCCTGCGCCGCGCCGGCCCACGGAGTGCCTTCAGGCCCGATGGTGACCGACGAGAGGTCTTTGGTCGTCTGCACGGCTTCGAGCTTCGCCTCGAGGCGTGGCGTCAGGTAGAGCGCGTAGCCGCCGGCGCCGACCGTCGACGCACCGCCATCGGGGAGCGCCGAAAGCGCCAGCAAGTGCCCACCACAGATGGACCCGAGGAAGCGCGCCTCGTTGCCGTCGATGCGGCCGAGCGCGCCCCAGTCGCCACACGCGACGAGCGAGCCCGAGAGGATTCTAGCGACGGCGTTGAGCCGCGTGGAGCCCTGCACGTCGATGTGGGCGCCAGGGCGGCCTTCGACGAACGTGAGCGCCGTGCCGACGGTGGCTCCCGGCCGCACACCACGACCCATCAGAGGTCGCTCGCCCACGAAGACGAGCGTGCCCGTGATCTCGTCGACGTGGGCCCCGTGGAAGCTCGCCTGATGATCGGTGCCGCGCAAGACCTCGTGGACCCCACTCGGAGCCATGCGAACAAGGAGCGCGTTGTCACCGAACAGAATGACGTCACCGCTGCGCAGCTTCCGAATGCCGTGGGCGAGGGCAGGACTGACGCCGGTCGGCAGTCGTACCCCGACCCAGGTGAAGTTGTCCCAACGGGCAACCCCGCCGGGGCCCACGCCCACCGCCGACGCGCCATCGGCGGCGAAGGACGCGGCGCGTGCAACGCCCGGCGACAGCGGCGGCGTGATGATGCGCCAGTTCCACGAGCCCGGGTTCGCGGCTTCCGAGTCCATCTTGCGGACGCGGACCATGCTGTCGAAGACCGCCGGCGAGGGAGCGGGGCCCGGCGGTGAGCTAGAGAAACGCTCAATGCGGGGAGCGCTTGCGCCGCCATAGGGCGCGGGCGTGAGCGGCTGCGCGCCGGCTGGCGACAGCGCCGAGATGCGGTCCTTCGCATCGTCCCGTTGTGCGGGCGTGGCGTTAGGCGTGCGCCTCGCATGAATGCCACCGGTCATGGGCGACTCGGCGATGGGGCGCGCCGAGTTGAGGCCCTCGGGGGCCGGTGCACTCGGGCGTGTCGAGCCGAGCGGATCGGCCGCGGCCCGGTTGCCGTAGGCGGGGATCGTCTCGATGAACGCGAGCGAGTTGCCCGCCGCGGGCGCCGGCTCGACAGAAGGTCGCTCCGTTGCGGCGCGGAAGATCGGCTCGATGGACTTCCAGAACTCTGCGATGGAGACGTGACGTTTTTCGGGGTTGGCGTCGAGCGCCTTGCCGAACTCGGAGTCGAGCTTTTCGATGAGCGCCGGTCGACCTTCGAGTTCCGGCGAGAGCTTGGCCGAGCCGATCTGCCGGAGCGACGGCCGCTCCCCGCCGAGGATCCGCGAGATGACGATGAGCGGGTTGTCGCCATCGCGGAACGGAAAGGCCATGCGGCCCGTGAGCAACTCGAAGGCGATGGCGGCCAACGAGAAGACGTCGGTCCGCGCGCTCACGCGCTGGTTGCCCTTCTCGTATTGCTCCGGCGGCGCATAGCCAACGGAGGCGCCGGCGAGCGTGACGGTGGCGCGGATGTTCGGGTCGACGAGCTTCACGAGACCGAAGTCCGTGACCTTGGCGATCTCCATGCCCGCTTCTTGGGTAATCAGGATGTTCGAAGGCTTGAGATCGCGATGCACGACCTTCTGCGCGTGCACCGCTTCCAGGGCCTGCACGATCTGCTTGAGAATGCGCCTCGCGCGATCAAGCGGCATCCCCCGGTTCGTCGTGCCTTCGAGGACCTTCTCGAGCGACGGACCGTTGACGAACTCGAGGACCGTAAAGGGAAGCACCAGAGGCTCGCCGCCGACCGGCGACGCCATTTGCGCGATGGCGTGGTCGAAGAACCGAACGATGTAGGGGTTCGGCCGCGCCTGCTGCGAAAGGATGCGAAGCACATCGGCTTCGCGTTCGAAGCGCGCCAAGGCGTCGTGGCTCACGGCGTCGGGCCTGAGGACCTTGACGATGACGACGAAACCGTCGGGCTCGTCCCAGTTGGCGCGGAAGACCCAGCCCTGGCCGCCTTCGCCGATCAGCTCGCGCAGGTAATACTGCACGCCCGTCGTCCCACGGAGGACTTGCCCCGTGAGCCGATCGCGAAGTTCGTTGAGACGGGCGTCGGTGCCTTGCATTGGCGGGGCCCCCTCCGAGCCCTTGGCGCTAGGCCCGCCCCGTCGAGGAGCGAGCCAGCTTACGCGACGGTCCTCAGCTCTCGAGGAGCTTCAGGAGGTTCTCTTTGGTCGTCAGGCCGACGTGTTGCGCCTTGCGCTCACCGCCCTTGAAGACGAGGACCGTCGGGACGCTGCGGATGCCGTATTTTTGTGCGACGCCGGGGCAGTCGTCGATGTCGACCTTCGCGACCTTGTATTTGCCCGCGGTCTCGTTCGCGATCTTCTCAACGATAGGCGCCAGCGCCTTGCAGGGACCGCACCAGGTCGCGGTGAAGTCGACGAGCACAGGGACCTGGCTCTTGATGACTTCTGTGTCGAAGCTCTGATCGGTCAGCTCGATGATGTTGGCGCCCATGGATGTCTCCTCGGAAGGGACCTTCAACCTAGCGCCCGTGGCCTCATAAATCTAGGGTCACGGCCAGCGAATTGGAGCGTGGTTTCGGGGCCTTCACGCTGCTGCGCGTCGTCATGGCCGGCGACCCTGGCCCGAGCCTGCCACCGCCCAAAGAGGCTTCCGTTCATCAACGAGGCCTTATTCGGTCTTCATTCGGCGGAAGGCGAGCGCCCGCTCGACGGCGCTCTTCAGGCTCAAGGTTGGGATGCGCGCGCGGATGAGGAGCGTTTGCCCCGCCTCCGTCGCCGTCAGCCCGTCCACGAGCGGCCCCAAACCGAGGAGCTTGACGACGGGACTTTGGGACCACACGCCGCGCTTCTTGTCCCAGAGTCGTCCCACGTCGGCACACGCGTTGGCTGTGTCGCAAAACAACCGAAGCTCGGCATCGGTCTCCTCCGCCACGATGAGCGACAGGGATGCGCTTCCCACGGCCAGGACGCTCGCCATCGTTCTGCCTTCGTCGCGCGCCTCCGCCTTGCGGCCTCCCGCCTCCGGCGCCCCCCCGCCTTCCTCGCGCGCCAACTCGGCGCGAACGCGCTCGCGCGTCGCCGCGGAGAGGACGACGGACACGAAGAGCGTTGGCGGCGGTCCGCCGGTCAGCGCTCCAGGCACATGGTGTGGCCCCGCGGTAGCCGCGCTCAATTGAGGTGCGGTGACTGCCTCCGCCATGGTTCGCGCCCAAGGTCGCGGTGCCAAGAGCACGAGCCCGTTGGGCGCGGCGCCGAGCGTATCGGCCCGCGCGTCACCGACGTTCATTAGCTCGAAGCCGTGGTACCGCTCGGAGCCCGCGTCTTTGGCGGTCGAGGCGTGACGCGTCAGCGCCGCTTGGCAACGCTCGAGTTCGTTTCGCGAGGCCACCACGCGGAGCGCGAGGCCGAGGTCGGTCCGGTCGTCGCCGCTCGGCACCGCCAGGGCCAGCGATTGAACCCAGGCGGGCTCGAGGGCGCAGCCCTCCATCGCCTTTGGCACCGGCAGCAGCGCGCGGAGCAAAGGATCGACGGCTTCGCCGAGCGCCGACTTGCGCAGCGCCGCCAGGTCCACCCGCGCGATCAGAAACGAGCTCGACGGGCACGCCAAGAGCGGGTCGTCGCCCATCGGCGTCGGCGACCGCCGCATGAGGACGATGAGCCCCAGGACCAACACGGTCGCGAGGGTGATAGGCCAGGCCGGCGAACGAGCGCGCGTCACGTCGCCCATGGGTTCTCCTCCGCCAGACGGCGCTTCGGGGTCGCAGGCGGGCAGGGGGGCCAGGGCAACATGGCGAAGACCTGCTCAAACCATAACCGAACGCTGCCGCGCGCCAGTAGTTCGAGGCACCGGCCGCTCCTCGACGGAAACTTGGCCCCCTTCGCGTCGGTCCGTTACGCGAACGCTATGCGCCTTGCACTCCTCCCGGTCGCCCTCGTCCTATTCGCTGGCTGCGCCTCGGCGCCTCGACCCGTTGCGGAAGCGCCCGCGATACGCGTGCCGGTGGTCTCGACGACGCGGGCCGTGATTCCCTCCCGCGGGGAGGTCACGGCGCCCGTTGCCGTCGAACTGAAAGACCCGCGAAAAGCTGGCGACTACGTGGTGCACCGCTTTTCCGGCTCCTTTCGCAAGCGCTCGCTGCTGCTCGCCGAACGCGTCGTCAGCGTTGAGGGGCCGATCATCATCATCGACTTCATGCTCGCCGAAGAGCGCGGCACGAAGGTCGAGCCGGGGATGCACCTGCGCGTAAAATTCGACCGTACGCCCGGCGCGCGCCGCGAAGTAGCAGAGGTCATCCGCGTCGTCGGTGAGCGCAAGGAGCCGGGAACGCTCGAAGACTACGAGAAGCTCATGGCAGAGACGATCGTCGTGCCCGATCGCAACGACGACATCATTGGCTCTGAGATCGTCAAGGCTACGGTGGGCGACCAGTCCATTGACGCGAAGAAGACGAGCTACAAGGTCACCCTGGGCAAGCGGCAGGCGACCCTGTCGACGCTCTCCAGCGACGCCTTCGCGTGGGGCGACGTTGGCGGTGAGATCCGCGGCACCGACGGCCGCATCATCTACCGCGCCGAGGTCGTCGAGACGGGAAGCGGGCGCACGACCACCAAGGCCGCGTCGCGGTGACGCCAGGAGGACCCCATGGCCGCCCGAAAGCGCGCGATTAAGAAGACGGAAGAAGCGCCCTCCGGCGCCGCGGCACGCCAACCCAAGGACCGGCGCTCGGGCGTCGACCGCCGCGTGTTCCCGCGGCCCGAAGGACGACGCGTCACCGGCGGTCGCCGCAAGGGCGACGGAACCGAGGCTTAGAGGTCGCTTCGCTTGGAGAGGACCAGGGTTGTCCTCCGGCACCCGATGGGGCCGGGTCAGCGAACAACCCGCGGCCGCTTCTCGCGGCGCCTGATTGAATGGAGCGGAGCGGCGCCGGCCGCGCGCCTCAGGGACCGACGTTGAGCTCGAAGACCAGGCCGTCGCTCGTGGGAAGCGCGGAGCGCGGCGACGGCCGCGTCAATGGGTTGGCCACCTCCTCGAGCGACGTCGGGCCCACTGAGTCCGCCTCCTCGCGTTCGGCAACGGCAGCGGGCGGAGCGCTCGGTTCGGTGGCGGGAATCTCGATGACGAGCTCGCCTTCGCCGCAAGACTTCGCGTCCGCCGCGGCTTCCACTGGGCGCGGCGCTTCGGGCGAACTCGCGTGGGTCGCAACGGGAGACTCGCCGGCGGAGGGGACGTCGGTTTCGGCCGCGTCGGTCGACGGCTCTCGTGAGGCGTTCGCCGCAGTGTCGGTGCTCATCGTTGTCGACGAGGTGTCGAGGGTCTGCGTTGCCGCGGGCGCTTCGGCTGGCACCTGCGTCGGGGGCGCCATTGGCGCCATGGGCAACGCTGGAGCAAGGCTCGCGCAGCCCGTCAACGACGAGAGGACGACCACGAGGAACGCGACGTCAGCTTTGGATCGACCGTGCATGGGGAGCTCCTTCAACGAAAGACGAACGTGTAGTTGACGCGCCGGCCTTCTTCCGTTGTCGGCGCCGGAAGGCGGAACGTTCGCGCGAGGCCGAGAACGCAGCCCTCGAGGGCGTCGCTTTGGACCGTCGTCGCCAAAGGCGAGGCTTCAATGACGCGGCCCGTCGCATCGAGCGTCATCACCACCGCAAAGCGGCCGCGCAAGTCCTTTCCGGGCCCGCGGGCGCGGACGACGCATTGCGCGAGCTCCGCTTGATGGCCCCGGACGACTTCGTTGATGGAGCGAACCTCCGTCGACGAGGTGGACGCAGCGGCCAAGAGCGCCGCTTGAAAGGGAGCGGCCGCCACCTGCGCCGCCAGCTCGCGCGTGCCGTCGCGCGGCGTGGTGCGGCGCGGCGGGCGAGCCATCTCGACGGGGCGCCGGTCCGGTGAGGGCGACGCGGCTTCAACCCGCGGCGTGACCACCCGATCGTCGACGTCGTGCGCCTCGTCGACGCGCGCGGCCGCCGCGTTGTCGGCGACGAGCGTTCCAAACGGGAGCGGGGGGCGCGAGCTCTTGTGGGCTCGAGCGACGAACCACGCGGGCCCCGCGAGGAGCACGGCCAGGACCGCCAGTCCCGCGACGGGGGATCGGCGCGGCGTCGGCAAGGGGGGCGCGCCGGAGAGCGCAGCCGTCCTGTCGAGGACCACCGGCGGTGGCGGCACGGAGCGCGGGTTGGACGCCCGCCCGCGATAGGCGGCAGCTTTGTCGGCCGCGACCTGCGCCGGCGGCGGCCCGAAAGGCGCGAGCAAGGCGGCCAGCTCGGCGACCGACGACACGCGCTCGAGCGGATTCTTCGCGAGGCAGGCGTCGACGATGCGCGAGAGCTCGCGCGGTACGTTGCTCCGCACCGCATCAAGCGCTCGATGCCGCTCCGTCGCGATGGAATTCATCAACGCGACGAGGCCGCGGCGATCGTCGAAGGGCGTCTGCTTCGTGAGGAGCTCGAAGAGCAGGATGCCCAACGACCACACGTCGCACGCCGGCGAGGTGTTCGAACCACCAAATTGCTCTGGGGCCATGTAGAGCGGCGAGCCCACGAAGCCGCTCGTGTCTTTGGCTGACGCTCGCCCGCTCGGCATGATCTTCGACACGCCGAAGTCGAGGAGCTTCGCGCTCCGCCACGGCCCCCGTTCGACGATGAAGACATTGGCCGGCTTGATGTCGCGGTGCACGATGCCGCGCGCGTGCGCCTCCGCGAGCGCTTCGCAGGCTTGCGTCACGAAGAGCACCGCGTCGGAGACGCTGAGGGCGCCGCGCCGGTCGAGCCACGTCTCAAGGTCCCGCCCCTCGAGCAGCTCCATCACGATGAAGGGCACGCCCTCGTGAGCACCCGCATCGAAGACGCGCGCGACGTGATCGCTCTTGAGCTTGGCGGCGGCCTTGGCTTCGCGGGCGAAGCGGGCGGCGATGTCGGGGCTCGCCATGGCCGAGGCGCGCATGAACTTGAGGGCCACGCGCTCGTCGAGGTCGAGGTTCGTCGCGGCCACGACGATGCCCATGGCGCCTTCGCCGATGACGCGCTCGACGCGGTACTTTCCGACACGGCTTCCGGGTGACAGGTTCGGCATTCGAGCTTCGGATGGGTGCATGAATTGACCTCGAACCGCTTGGGATCGAGGGCAGCCTACGGACCGACATCGCGAACCTGAAATAAACGGCACCTACATAGGGCCTTCGTGCAACGGGCGTGTGAAAGGGGCACGGCAGGCGGAATTTCGCGCCTGTGTGGTCAGGCGTGACGGGGTCTTGCGTCGGACGGCGCGTTACGCGATGGGGTACGCCATGCTCTTTCGGCAGCTCTTCGACGCGACGTCTTCGACGTACACCTATCTCCTCGCCGACGAGAGCACGCGCGAAGGTGTCCTCGTCGATACCGTCTACGAGCGGCACGCCCGCGACGCGGCGCTCGTGCGCGAGCTCGACATCAAGCTCGTCGCGACGCTCGACACGCACTGCCACGCGGATCACGTGAGCGGTGCGTGGCTGATGAAGCAGGCCTTCGGAACGCGCACGGGGCTCTCACCCCTCTACGGTGCAAAGAACGTCGACCTGCCGCTCCTGCACGGCGCGCGCATCGCCCTCGGCGCAACGTTCCTCGAGGTGCGCGCCACGCCGGGGCACACGCCGGGCTGCGTTTCGTTGGTCACGGCCGCGCATGACAAGGTGCTCACGGGCGACGCCCTCCTCGTGCGCGGCGCCGGTCGCACCGACTTTCAGGGGGGCGACGCCAGCGCGCTCTACCGCTCGATTCGCGACCAGCTCTTCACGTTGCCCGATAGCTGCGTCGTCTACCCGGGGCACGACTACGAGGGCCGTACCTCGAGCACCATTGGCGAAGAGAAGCGCCACAATCCGCGCATCGGCGGCGAAGCGCGCGAAGAAGACTTTGTTGGCTACATGAAGAACCTCGGGCTGCCGCACCCCAAGCTGCTCGCCGTTTCGCTTCCCGCCAACATGCGGTGCGGCGAACCGGAGGACGGCGCGTTTCGTGCCGGGCCCGACTGGGCACCGCTCACGCTGACCTACGCGGGTCTCTTGGAGATTGATGCCGAGTGGGTGGCCCAGCACCGCGCCCAGCTTGAGCTGGTCGACGTTCGGAGCAAAGCTGAGCTGGACGGCGATCTTGGTCACCTCGGCGGGGTGCGCCACATTCCCCTCGACGAATTGAGGGAGCGGGCCGGCGAGATCGACAAGACCCGTCCCGTCGTGTGCATCTGCCAGACGGGGAAGCGCTCGGGCATGGCCACGGTGATTCTTCAGAAGCTCGGCATCGATCGCGTCGCGAACCTTGCTGGCGGCATGGTGCACTGGCGCGAGCTTGAGCTGCCGTCCTGACGGGAACTCGCTTGCACCGTCGAATGCGACGTCGAATGCGACGTCGAAACCGAGCGCCCCTTGCGAGGGGGCGCGGGCGCCTCTAGATCGCAGAATCCAGCGCGCTGCGCTGGCACAAATAACACCCAACGAGGAGGAGCAAGCGATGCTTACGCGCACTAGCACGGCGGTTTGGCGGGGCACTGGGATGGAGGGCAAAGGCGCCCTGACGACGCAGAGCGGCGTCTTCGACAACCAGCCGTACTCGTTTCAGGCACGCTTCGCGTCGGAAGACGGCCGCGCGGGGACGAACCCCGAGGAGCTGGTCGCGGCGGCCCACGCGGGATGTTTCGCGATGGCGCTCAGCTTCGCGCTGACGGGTGCGGGCCACGCACCGGAGGAGCTCCGCGCGCGCGCGGCGATGAGCATGGATCGCGACGGGGTGCACTGGTTCCCGAAGGGCATCACCCTCGAGCTCGAGGCGAAGGTGCCGGGCCTCACGGAGGAGAAGTTCCGCGAGCTCGCGGAAGGCGCGAAGAAGACCTGCCCCATTTCGAGGGCCCTCGCGGCCGTCGAGATCACCCTCGTGGTCAAGTCCTTCACCGGGTAGCTAGCGCACGCGCGTTCCGCGTGCGCAACGCGCCTCGCGCCAAAGGCCGGCTCAGCCGAAGAGGTCTTTGAGCTTCTCCAAGAACGACCGCTGCTGAGGTTGCACATCGGCGCCGACCTCGAGCGCGAAGGCTTCGAGGAGCTCCTTCTGCTTCGGCGTGAGCGACGTGGGCACTTCGACGGTGACCTCGACGAGCTGATCGCCGCGTCCCATACCGGTCCGCTTCGGGATGCCCTTCTGCTTGATGCGGAGTGTGGCGCCCGGTTGCGTTCCCGCCGGGACGCGGAGTTTCCCCTTGCCGTCGAGCGTGGGGACCTCGACCTCGCTGCCGAGCGCCGCCTGCGGAAAGGTGAGCGGCACTTGGCAGACGACGTCGTCACCGGCGCGCCGGAAAAACGGATGTTGCCGTACGCGGAGCGTGAGCTCGAGATCTCCGGCCGGTCGGTCGGGGCGCGGACGATTGCCGCCGCCGGTTACGAGTCGCGTCTGCCCCTCTTCCGCGCCAGGAGGGATGGTGACAAGGAGCGAGCTCGTCGTGGCGACGAGACCGCTGCCTTTGCAACCGCCGCAGGGGTGCGTCACGAACTTTCCCGAACCGCGGCACCGTGAACAGGTCCGCTCGACGGCGATGGGCAAGATGCCTTGCTGGAAGCGAACGCGGCCGCGCCCCTGGCACGCTTGGCACGCCTCCGGCGCGTAGCCGACGGCGGCGCCGCTGCCGCGGCAGGTCTCGCACGTATCGAGGTGTTGGTACGAGTATTTCTTTTCGCAGCCGAAGGCCGCCTCTTCGAAGGTCAGCTCCAGCTCCTGCTTGAGCTCGCCGCGATCACCGCGACCGACGCCAAAGACGCCGAGCAGGTCACCGAGAATGCCGTCGATGGCGATGTCGCTGATGTCGACGACGCCGCCGGCGAACGGGCCACCGGAGCCGAACGGCGAGCCGGGATCTTCGGCGCGATGCCCGAAGCGGTCGTACATGGCGCGGCGCTGCGGATCGCTCAGCACCTGGTACGCGGCGTTGAGCTCCTTGAAGCGAGCGTCGGCCGTCGGATCGTCGGGATTGCGGTCGGGGTGAACCTTCGCCGCGAGCTTGCGGAACGCGCTCTTGACCTCTTCCGGCGAGGCTTCCTTCGGTACGCCGAGGACTTCGTAGTGATCGCGATGGCTCATTCGTCCTGGCGAGGCCGGTTAACGGGCCCGTGGCTCGTGCATGCCGAACCCCCGAAGAGCGTGCACGTCCACGGGCACGGGCACGTTCACGGGGCGAAGGCACGGAGCCATAGCACATGCCATGTGTCGTTGCCGAGTGACACCGGGTCTGGTAGAGCCACGGCGCCGTCGGCGTCCGCGTCCGCGTACCCGGCGAACGTCGTCGTCTTGGGGGAGAGAAGCAATGATGTCATCGACTCCGGCCGAAGCGGGCACGCCCAAGAAGCGAGACTCTTTTGCACCGCGCTATCCGCGCCTCTCGCGGCGGGCCCAGACGGAGCTGCTCTCGAGCATCGTGGCTCGTTCGCAGCACGTCGCTGGGTCCAGCCTGCCGCCGGTGGTGGTCTTCGACCTCGACGGCACGCTCATGGACAACCGGCCGCGGTCCATCGCGATCCTGCGCGAGGTGGCCGCTTCCTGGGAGGCTCGGCACCCGGACGTGGCTCGGCGCCTCTCCTCCATCACGCCCGACGCGCTGACGTACCTCGTCGGCGATTCGCTCAGGCGCCTCGGCGTGACGGCCGAAGAGCTCGTCATCGAGGCCGAGGCCTACTGGCGCACAAAGTTCTTTCGCGACGATCACCTCGTGCACGACATCGCCATCAACGGCGCCGTCGAATTCGCGCGGGACTGCTACGCCGCTGGCGCCACGCTCGTGTACCTGACGGGCCGCGACCTACCGCTCATGGGAACGGGCACGTTCAAGAGCATCCGGGACCTCGGGTTTCCCATCGGCGTCGCCGGGACGCAGGTCATCTTGAAGCCCAACGCCGACATGGCGGATGAAGCGTTCAAGCGGCTCGTCGCGCCCGAGCTGCTCCGCATTGGCCGCGTCATCGCAGCGTTCGACAACGAACCGGGCAACTGCAACGCGTTTCGCGAGGCCTACCCCGACTGCGCGAGCGTGCTCGTCGACACGCAGCACATGCCCGGCGCGCCGCCGCTGGCCGACGGCGTGCCGGTCATTCTCGAGTTCTCGCGCTGACGCGGGCCGAAGGGATCGGCGGACGACGAACCGCTACGCGCCCACCGAGGTGTCTGGTCTCTCCAGCGTGACGGCCCCCGCCGTTGGTCCCAGCTTCGGGTGCGCGCTGGTTGGCGGCGTCGCGCAATGTTGGGGATACAACGCTCAGTACGCGGCGTCCGAAACGGGCGAGTCCACCAAAATCAGGCTCCATCTCATGCTGGGGCGACGGCAGCCACGGCGAGCTTGGCGACGGCACGAAGAGCTCCCGACACCCAACGGCTCCCGGCTTCGCGCCTGCTGTCGTCACGCTCCCGTAGGTCCCGGCGCTCGTCTCGACGATCGTCGCCTACCGCACTTCGCAGCCTTCCAGGAACTCGTCGAGCGAGTCGGCCGCGTCTTCGACTTCGCCCGTTTCGTGCTCCCACATGCCCACCGCGTGAGGCGCTTCGGCCCGAACGACCAAGAACTGCGCCTCGGCTTCGCCGCTGGTATCGACCAACTCGGCCAACGGCAGCCAACCGGCGAGCCTACTCCAGTCGACCTCCCAGTCCTTCGCCTGCTCAAGGATGGCGCCGTCACCGAAGCGAAGCGCGAGGCCCGTGTCGGATTGGTAGCTTGGCAGCTCGCGCACCACTTGCCCGTCGAACGCTTGCCACTCCGTCTCGAAGAATTGGCGCAGGCGAGGGCCGATGGTGACGGCGTGGCGCTTCTCGATGACCGCCGCTGGCGCGAAGCGCACGATCTTGGCGAGTCGGCCACCGCTCAGCGCGCGCAGGATGGGCCTGTGCGTCTTCAACGCCATGGTGAAGGCGACGAACGCCGAGAGACCGAGGCCCGGATACGTGAGCCACCGCATACCGTTGAGCAGGACGGACACCGCGTGACCGCCAGCGAGAACGCCGCCCGCCAAAAGCGCGATGATGGAGACCGCGTCGAAGGCGCGGTCGGGGTGCCGACGATGCAGCAGTCGCGCGACGATGAATGCGATCAGGTCAACGGCGAGGCCGATCAGGAGTGACGTGGCGAGCACGCCTCAAGTTACGCGGAACGGGCGCGGCACGCACCGCTCGCGAGCGGCGGAGTTAACCGTCGCCGGCGGCTTCACCGAGAAGGCTCGACCGGGGGCCCATGCCCGTCTAAGACGGGCGCTCAAGTCTAGAACGGGCGCTTGAGCCGAGTCGTGAAGGGAAGACCCACCAAAAGAGGCGGGCGCGGGCCGCGTCGCAGCGTCCGTGCGCTTCGTCGAGGCGCTTACGCGCGCGGGCTCGTGGCGGGCGCGTGCCTCTGTGGCGGAGTGATGCGCATCGGCGAGGCCCACGCCGGCAACGACGGGGCGTTCTACCTCGGGAATGACGCCGCGCTCTTAGCCGGGGCGGCGACCGCGTCAGCGCAAGGCGCCAGCGCCACTTGGTACAACCCGGCCCGCGTCGCCGTGGGCAACGCCGACGACTTTGACCTGAGCGGCTCTGCCTATTTGCTCCGGTTCGGCGGCACGCCGGATCTCGAGGCGGCCCCCGGCTATCGCGCTACGCGTCAGAGGCTAGCGGCCCTGGACCTCACGGCAGTGCCGACGGCCGTCGCCGTTCGTCGCAAGCTCCTCGGCCTCGACATCGGTGCGGGGCTCTTCGTTCCGACTCGAGCGGTCGTCTACGCGCGCACGCTGGTCCGTGCTGAACCGGCCGATGGCTCCGCGCCTTCGGAAGTCGCCATCGACGGCAACTCGACCTTCACGGAGTACTACGGAGGGCTCGCCGTCGGGCGCGCGCTCACGTCGCGTCTTCGCGTCGGAGGTGCCGTTTTCGGCTACTACTCGTCCCGCATCGAGACGACGATCATCGGTGCGCGCCGCGTCGGTGCGGGCTTCATCACGTCGAGCGGTACGGTCGCCGGACAGCGCATTGGGGCGCAGCTCGTGACGGGGCTCTCGTGGCGTGCGGCTCCCTCCGTGGAGCTCGGCTTCACGCTCCGCTCGCCGGTGCTACAGCTCGCCTCGCAAGTGCAGGCCACCAACATCTCCTCCTCCCAGATCGGCTCCGCCGCTGACGCGAGCCTCGTCTTTGATGAGCGCGCGCTTGGCGCCGATACCCTGTTGCTCGTTCCGCTACGCGCCGAGGTGGGCACAGCCATCGATCTCGATGGGCGAACCACGGTCGCCGCGGACCTGCGCCTGCGCGGCCGACTCGCCAACGAGCGCGCCGAAACCAGCGTCGTCCCCGTGGCCGACGTCCGCGCTGGACTGCGGCGTCAGGTCGGCACGAACCTCTGGCTCGGCGCCGGCGCTTTCACCGATCGTTCGGGTCAGCCGCGGGGCTCGGGTACGTCGACGATCCTGGACTTTTACGGCGGAACCATCGGGGTCGAGCTAGGCAAGCCGTACCGCGTCCTCGCCGATGGGGATGAGAAGCCTCGCACCCTGCGCTTCTCCACCGCCGTCGCCATATCGTATGCCGTCGGCGTGGGCTCCGTGGGCAACCTCGCCGTCGCGCCGCGCGGTGCGCTCTTCGAGCTTCAGCCTCAGCGCGATGACGTTACGGCGCATGAGTTCATGTTCCACGTTGGCAGCTCCGTGGGAACGTTCGCGGGGCCGTGACCGGTCGACGGACCGCTCGGTATCTTAGAGTCCCGCGTCGGCTCCGCTCGCGTCGCTCGCCGCCGGCAGCGTGAGCGACTGGAGCGGTACCTTGTCGGCGTCGTCCAAGAACGTGCGCCACTCCACCCCGATCTTGCCCTTGGGCAGCTGCGTGATCTCGACGCGGCCCCCGGGCGCGACCCACCCGAAGGGCACGCCATCGAGCCACGCCATGCGAACCTCGTCGCCGCCGTTCTGCAAGACCAGTCTCGCCGTTTCGCCGCCGGGCCGGAGCGCGAGGATCTCCTGAGGTGACAAGAAGAGCGCGCCACCCTCCCGCGGCAGCGGCTCCGTCGAGAAGCGACTCGCAGCCGGCGGAGCCGCGAGCGACGCCGCAGGCATGTCGAGTCGTCTGGCGATCGACACCGCGTCGAACACCAGGACGCCACGCGGCGTCCAGTGGAGCTCGGCGTGGAGCGGGACCTCACCGTCTTGGCAGAGCGGCGTCGCTGGCGCTGCGCTCATCCAATCGAGCAGGAAGCGACACAAGAGGACGCCGCCTTCGCCGGCGTCTTGCACCTTGGCGAGCTCGAAGGACGCTTTCGCAGCGCGCGTCCAAACCTCGACCTTTCGGGTTCGGTAGCCCAGGCGCCTCGCGCCTTCGCCCCCGAGCGCGATCTCCGCCGGGGTGAGCGGTCCCACGTCGAGGCGGCGATCGTTGAAGAGGGCGCGCAACGTTCCCGGCACGAGCACGCGATAGACGGAGCCGCCGTCGGTCACGAGGGCGCCGCCGTAGAAGTCACTTCGCAAGCGAAGCTCGGTGCCTTCGCTGAGGAGATGCGCGCGGCCCTTGAGCGTGAGCTTTGCTCGCTGCGGACCCAACTCCACGGCGAGGCTCGGTTCCACGCGGCGGCGCGCCGCCTCCAGCGTGGCTTGCGGCAAGTCGCCGCGCAAGATGCCGGGCGCCTCTGGGAAGCGGAGCGCCACGGTCAGCGTGTAACCAGGTCCGTCGCGGAGCGACGTATCGGCCGGCAGACTCGTTTGGGGTCGCGCCAGCTCCGGCGGCGGCCCCGCATCGCCGATCGCTGGCGCCGCGCCGATCTTGGTTGGAAGGGTCGTTAGCGGAGCCGGAACGGCGTTGGCCTGCGGGCTCGCAGGCGCCTCTTTCGGCTCGTCCTTCGTGGGCGTGCGGCACGCAAGGAGGCACGGGAGGATGGCGAAGAGAGCGAGGACGCGCACGCGCGGCGAGTTTACTCGAACCGCTCTCGCCCGCGTGGTTTCGCGGCGGAAATTGCGACGAACCTTTCCCGCCCCTTTCGTGTGTGTCACCTTAAAGGCCCGTTGCCGGAGCGGTCACGCCGCATGTCGTCCGGTGCCGGCCCCGCCGCCTCTGTGACCCGACATTGACCCGCCGATGCCGCTAAGACGCTCAACTTCGGTCAAGGCGACGCGCTCGCCCGCGGCGGTGCTGCTTGCCCTCGCTCTGGTGAGCGTCGCTGCGTCCGTGGGCGCCTGTTCCAAGGCACCCACAACGATAACGCTCGAGATCACGAGCGACGTCCCCTGCGAGTCGCTGCGTGGGGTCAGCATCGCGGTCACTTCGCCCGAGAGCGTCGACACGAGTCCTCCGCGCATCACGACGGCTCAGTGTTCACCGGGGCCCGACGGCTCGACGCGCGTCGGGAGCCTCGTCGTCGTGCCAGGCGGCGCGCTCGACGCCCTCGTTGGGCTGCGCGTTCTCGCCGGCGTTGAGCGAGGCGTCGAACGGTGCGACGCGGCTGAAGGTTTCTCCGGTTGCGTGGTGGCGCGGCGGATTCTTCGCTTCGTCGCGGGCGAGGCGCTCACGGTGCGACTCTCGCTTTCAGCGGCGTGCTTGGGCGTGTCCTGCGACGCGACGCACACCTGTGCCGACGGCGCCTGCCTCTCGGCCCGCATCGAGGACTCGGGACGATGTCGCGATGCGGGCTGCGGCGACGAAGCGCTCTCCGCCGGCTCGACACCGCCAGCGCCAAGCGTCGATGGTGGCGCCGATGCGCTCGGACCCTCGGGCTGTCGCGCCAACCAGAAGCTCTGCGACGGCAAGTGCGTGGAGCACGACAACGCGGCCTTCGGGTGCGGCGCCGTCGGATGCACGCCTTGTCCCGGCCTCGGCATCGCGAGCTCCGTGTGCAACGGCGCTGCCTGCGCCACCGCCGGGTGCGGTCCTGACCACAAGAGCTGCGCCGGCAACTGCGTCCCGCGGGACCCGCTCCACGGCTGCGGCGGCGGCTCATGTGCACCCTGTGAGTCGGCCAACGGCAAGGCAGGTTGCGACGCGACCGGCGCGTGCTCTCTCGTGTGCAACGCCGGCAGCAAGCTCTGCGGCGGTCGCTGCGTTCGCGTCGACGACCCGAACTATGGCTGCGGCGAGACCGGGTGCTCCATGAGCATGTGCCCCGACGCGGGAGCAGGGACGCTCGTCTGCGCCGGGGGCGCGTGTGTCGTCGGCACCTGCGGGCCTGGCACGAAGCAATGCGGCAACGTTTGTGTCCCAACGGATGCCACGAACGGCTGCGACGCCGCGTCCTGTTCGCCCTGCGCGGCGGGGCAGGTCTGCGCCGGGGCGCCGACGCAATGCCAATGCGTCGCCGAGCCGCTCGCGACGACCTGTGGAACGAAGGCCTGCGGCACCACCACCAACAACTGTGGCGACGCAGTGACGTGTCCCGATACCTGCCAGGCGCCACAGGTCTGCGGCGGCGGCGGCGCCGGCGCGAACGGATGCGGGTGCACGGCTGACAACGCGGCGCCGTGTGTCGGCGTCGCGTGCGGTCCCGCGCCCGTTTCCAACAACTGCGGCGAGTCGATCACGTGCCCCTCAACGTGCGTCGCACCCAAGACATGCGGTGGCGGCGGCGCCGGCCAAAATGGCTGCGGCTGCACGCCGATCCCGAAGTCGGTGGCGTGCCCCGAGCCTTGCGGGCGGGCTCCCAATGGCTGCGGCGGCACCTACACCTGTGGCCCCCTTCACGCGTGCCGATGAGTCGTTTTGGCCCCAACGTTGGCGACGTTCTCTCGGGCAAGTACCGCCTCATCCGGAAGATCGGCAGCGGCGGCCTCGGCACGGTCTTCGAAGCCGACCACCTGCGCCTTCACCAGAAGGTCGCTATCAAGGTTCTCTCGGTCACGGGCGCTCGGGAAGAAGGCTTGCGCGCGCGCTTCGAACGGGAAGGTCGCGCCATGGCACGGCTCAAGGGGCCGCACGTCACCCGCGTCTTCGACGTGGTCTCCGAGGGCGACGCTCCCTATTTGGTCATGGAGCTCCTGTCGGGGCGCGACCTTGAGCAAGAGCTTGCGGCTCGCGGCGCCCTGCCGATGCGCGAAGCGGTGTCTCTCATTCAACAGGCGGCCGAGGGCGTCGCCGAGGCGCACGAAGCGGGCATCGTTCATCGTGATCTCAAGCCGTCGAACCTGTTCCTCGCCACATCAGCCATCGGAACGACGGTAAAGCTCCTCGATTTCGGTCTCTCCAAGGTCTACGACGACGATGGCGAGACCACCGCTGCCGGCATCACCCTCGGCACCGCGGCTTACATGTCGCCGGAGCATGTGCGCGGACTCCGCGACGTCGAGGCGCGCTCTGACCTTTGGTCGCTCGGGGTCATCCTCTTTCGAGCGCTCTCGGGCCGCCTTCCGTTCAACGTCAACGGCTACGCGCGTGCCGTGCTCTCGGTGATGAACGACGCGCCGCTGCCGCTCGCCGAGCTCGTCCCCGAGCTTCCTTCCGGCCTCGTCGACGTGGTCACGCGGCTCTTGCAGAAGACGCCCGAGGGCCGCTACGGCTCGGCGCGCGAGCTCATGTTCGCGCTCGCTCCCTACTGCGAAGAGGATGCCCTCGCGAGCGACCGCGACGACACGCGGCTCGCCCCCTCGGGCCACCACGCCCTCATCGACGACGCCCTCATCGTCGAGCCTACACGCGGCGAGGCTCACACGATCCCCGATGGCGTGCCGGAGGCGCAGGGCGCGGGCCCCTCTTCGTCCACCGTGCCGTCGGCGACCAACGCCTTCGCCGCGTCGCCCGAGCCGTCGCGCTCCGGGGCCTGGGCGATCTTGCTCGCGCTGTTCGTCGTCTTCCTCCTCGGCGGTGTTGCGCTGTTCGCGCTCGTGAACAACGCTCGTCCAATCGCGACCGAGGCGCCGACGAAGACGGCGCCGGCGGCGCCCCAAGTCGTATCGGCGGCCCCATCCGCCAGTGATGCACCGCCGAGCGCTTCGATGAACGTGCCCTTGGCGGTCGACGCAGCCCTCGTGCCATCGGTATTTTCGGTGCCTTTAACTCCCGCGCCCTTGCCAACGCCGCCTCGGTCGACGACCGTCCCCGCTGCGCCACGGAGGCGAGCCACCCCACCGGCTTCGTCGACGCCCGCTCCCGACCAAGCGAACCTTCCGGAGTTCCTTTGAGGCGTCACCTCTCGCGTCTTGCTCTCGCTCTCTGTCTCCTTCTGACGGCTTCCGGCGCCCTGGCCGACGAGACCAACGAGGAGCGGTCCGCCGCCGTGAAGAAGCGCGGCGACGACGCGATGGCCCAGTCGCGGTACGCCGAGGCCCTCGCCCGCTACGACGAGGCCCTCGCGCTCTTCCGCAACGCGGCGCTCCACTACAACCGGGCCCGCGCGCTCGAGCGTCTCAACTTTTACGCCCGCGCGGTGCGCGCCTACGAACAATTCGTGGCGGAGGCGCCTCCCGAGTTGCTCGCGCGCACGCCGCTGCTCCCCACGCATGTGGCGGAGCTTCGAGCAAAGACGGCGCTGGTGACGCTCAAGGTGTCCGACGTGCCTTCGTTGCGGGTCGTGGCGCAGGGCACGGACCTCGGGCGCGGACCCTTTGGCAAGGCGCAGCGCCTTGACGCCGGCGTGGTCACCTTCGAGGCGTCGGCCAAAGGGTGCTTGCCGCTCACGCGGACGGTCGAACTCCGCGGCGGGGAAGAGCGCGTCGTTGATCTCGTTCTTTCGAACTGTCACGCGGAGCCGGTCGCCGCACCGAGCGCCACCCCCGCCGCGACGGACGCAGCGTCCCCGGCACCGGAACGCGACGGCGGTGTCCTCGGCAACGTTTGGTTCTGGGCCGGCGCCGCCGCGGTCGTCGCCGCCGGCACGGTGACGTTGGTCGTCGTGTTGTCGAAGCCAACGGAGCCGCCGCGCGGCGACATCGACCCGGGGACCGTGACGGCGCCGCTGCTGCGCTTCTAAATCGCCGAGCGCGACGGTTCGCGCCGGCTACTTGTAGTCACCCTGGTCAAACTTCACGTCGCCGAGGCCGCTCGAGCGCATGCGCTCGCGGAGCGCGTCGGCGGCGATCTGCACGACGTCGAAGCGCGTCGTTGGCAGGTAGTATTCGGCCAAGTCGGTCTCCGGCAAAGCTGACAGTCGACGATCGACGACTTCGCGCTCGGCCGCGTCGACCTCCAGGTGCGCGCCCCAGCCCTCCGCCTCCTCCAAGAGCAGCGCCTCGCGCGCCATACCGATCGGGTTGAAGGACAAGAAGACGCGGGTCATGAGGACGCGCCAGGAGCTCTCTTCGCCCTCGGCTCGCCACACGCCGCCGTGTGCGAGGCGAATGACCTCGCCGAGGTAGGCGCCAACGGCGCCCTGAACCAGCGCCAGCGTCTCCGGTTTCTCCTTGAGCTCGAGCCGCGCGTCCCTCACGTATTGGTCGACGAGCGACAGCGTGTCGGGCGTGAAGTCCAGGGGAACTCGGTAGCGCTGGGTCACGAAACGCACGCACGCAGCCGCCAGGTCGACGACCGGCGCTGGCATGCCCGCTTCTTGTGTGGCGTCTTCGTCGGCATCGGCGGGCGCGTCAGAATCAGGACCATTTTCGTCCTCTACCGGCGTCCCGTTGCCGTTGTTGCCGGAAACGTGGCCGTTTCTCCCCCGCTTGTCCTCGCCCATGGCCACGGCTTACCTCTCCCCGGGGCCGAAGAAAAGAGGCCTGTCCCGGCTTCCTTGCTGGCGCGGCCGCGGCCTTGCCTTTACATTCGTACGCCCCGCATGCGCCTAGGCATCTTCAGCGACGTCCACGCAAACTTCGAAGCCTTGAGCGCCGTGCTTGAGTCTTACCGAAAAGAACGCATCGACGTGTACTACTGCCTCGGTGACACCGTCGGCTACGGCGGCTCTCCCAACGAGTGCAGCGATCTCGTTCGCGAGCTGGCCCGCGTCACCATCTTGGGCAACCACGACGCCGCCGTCTCGGGCCGCATGGACTACTCGTATTACTACGAGGCGGCGCGCCACGCCTTAGACGCCCACGCGGCGGTCCTCTCGAACGAGAACATGGCATGGCTTAAGGGGCTCCCCTACGAGCACCGCCTCGACGAGAGCGGCGTCCTCTTGTGCCACGGCTCGCCGGTGCGCCTCGAGGAGTTCGAGTACATCTTCGCACCCGAGCAGGCGCGCGAGTGCCTCGCCATCTACGATCGCATCGGGCACATCACGATGATCGGCCACTCTCACCTCTGCAAGGTGTTCGCGCTCACGCGGACCGCCGTTGAGGAGTTGCCGTCGGCCGACTTCGTCCTCGAGCCCGACAAGAAGTACATCGTGTCGGTGGGCTCGGTGGGACAACCGCGCGACTTCGACAACCGAGCCAGCTACACGGTGTTCGACACCGAGACGCGGCGCTTCGAGTTCAAGCGCGTCGAGAACGACATCGAGCCCTCAGCCGCCAAGGTGCTTCGCGGCCGGCTCGAACGCAACTTCGCCCATCGACTCTTTATCGGCGTCTGACCGCCTCTTCGCGAACGACGACGTCGCGAACAAAGGTCTTCACCTGCACATGGCAGGCGAGTTGCTCCGGGCCTTCGCCGGCGGTGCCGTCGATCTCGAGGTCGAGGATCCCGCCGCGCTCGAGCTCGAGCTTCGTCGCCTTTAGGGTGAAGCTCGACTTCGCCGGCGGAGCGGTGACCGCACGGCCGGGAATCGCAAGGACCGCCAACCGCACCGTCGCGGACGCCTTGCCTGCGTCGGCTTCCGCGCCGAGGTCGACCACCACTCGAAGCGACGGCTCGCGGACACCGATGGGAATGGCTCCCTCGGTAAGGTTGCCGAATTCCACGCGCCGCCTGCCTGTGGCCTTGTCGATGACCACAAGCGTCCCTCGGCTGACGCCGAGGTCGGTCGACCCGAGGGGCCGCAAGACCGAGGCTCCGGCGTCGCCGCCAGGGACGTAGACGTTGAAGCTGGCCACTGGCGCTTCGGTCTTGGAAGACGCCTTCGCGCTCCCGAGCATCGCGCGCCATCGTTCGACGTCGCGCTCGCAGGCGGCGATTCCCTCGCGGCTTTGCGCGCATCGCGCGCGGGTGCCCGTCACAATGGCCTCGCAACGCGCGCGGCGTGAATCCAGCTCTCCGGCGCAGAGGCGCACGTCGCGGCGCGCCAAGGCGAGGCACGTCGCCTCGCGGCCGCGGCCCGTGAGCTCCTCGGGGCACGCGTCGGCGTCGCCGGTGTGCACCGCGAAGACCGCCTCGCAGTGCTTCCGCAGTGAGGTGACGCTGATGGCTCGGCACGGCTCACGGCTCTTTGTCTTGGCCGCTTCCAGGACGCGGCACGCATCCCTCGCGAAGGCGTCGTACCCGAGCGCGAGGATCGCGTCTCCGAGGACCGGGTCGAAGCCGCTTCGCTCGTGGATGCATGCGTCGAGCGTCGTGAAGCCTGCGATGTCTGCCAACAGATCGCCGCCGCGGGGAGGCGGCTCGCCGAGCGTGGCCGCATCGATGAGGCTCGCGAGGTCCCGTGTTCTCGTCGCGCCCGTCGCGCCGGTCGCGCCGGTCGTCGCGGCGGGGCGCGTTGGCGCGGCGCCGCCTCGTTCGTCGCAAGCCACGCCCGAAAGCGCGACGAGGCCCACAAGTCCGTGAAGCGCGCGCAGCAGCCGCATCAATCGCTACCTTACCGAGCCCGAACCCTCGTGGTACAGGTCTCGCCATCCATGCGCACGCTCTCCATCCCGCTGGCCTTTGGACTTGCGCTCTCGACTGCCTGTGGGGGGGCCGCCGAGACGGGAAAGACTCGTGCGAGCGACCCCTCGGGCCGGCCTCCCGCCGTGGAGGGGCTCATCGCGCGCAACGCCGACCCCATGTGCGGAGCTGGATTTCGCTGGGCCAGCGACAAGTGCGTTCCCGGCGACGACGAGCGCGCCGCGGCAGCGGACAAGAAGAAGGACGTTCGCGAGCGAAAGACCGAGGGTGGGCTCCTCGTCGAAGACATCAACGTCGGAACGGGACGAGAGGTGCGCGCCGGCGACATCGTCAAGCTGCACTACACAGGCACGTTGGCCGATGGTGTGGTCTTCGACAGCTCGCGCTCGCAGGGAACCCCTTTCGAGTTCCGCGTGGGTCAGGGGCAGGTCATCAAAGGCTTCGACCGCGGCGTCTTGGGCATGAAGGTCGGTGGTCGCCGCAAGGTCACGATCCCCTACCAGCTCGGCTACGGCATCGAAGGCGCTCCGCCTCGCATCCCGCCCAAGGCGACGCTCGTCTTTGACCTCGACCTCATCGACGTCATGTAGCGAGCGTCGCGCTCGCCGAAGACGCGCTACTCGACGCTCACGATGCGTGTCTTGCGCAGGCCTTGCGGCGTTTGCAGCTCGATGTCGTC
The DNA here is from genome assembly GCA_016703425.1 of Myxococcales bacterium. Taxonomy (NCBI): domain Bacteria; kingdom Pseudomonadati; phylum Myxococcota; class Myxococcia; order Myxococcales; species Myxococcales bacterium. The sequence continues at coordinate 932,831 of JADJCA010000002.1, read as the reverse complement.
GCCAGCCTCCGAACCCAAGAGCGCCTCGCCGAGCGGGCTCGTCGTGGTGAGCGTCAACACCTCGCCACGGTCGGTGGCGATGCGACGTCCGCCGGCGGCTGGAACGAGGAAATACGTCGTGCGCTTCTGGCCCTGCTCGACGACCACAAGGGCCGACGTTTCGATCGGCGTGCCTTCGCGAAAAGCGATGAGTTCCATGCCGCCGACCATGGTCAATGAGCGACTCAAGTCTTGAACGCGGCCCGCCTGGCCGCGGGCCACGTAGGAGGCCTCCGTGGAGCGCATGTCCTTATCGCCTTCGGGCTTGTTGTCTTCGTGCGTGACGGCGTCGGCGGCATCCTTCGCGATGCGGATCATCTGCTCGATCTCCGCCTCGAGGTCCTTGCAAAGGGTCTTCCGAAGCTCGGCTTTTCGGGACGTGGTCACGGAAGTTCACTCTCGATCTCAGGTCGATTCAGATTCGCGCTCAATCGTAGACCACGATGTGGAGCGGTAGCTGGGCTTCCTTCGCGAGGTCAGTGACGCGAACGAGGCGGCCGTGGAGTGTAGCGCGGTGCGCACGGAGGAGCACCGGCACACGCGGCCGCTGCGCCCGCGCTTCGGCGAAGCCGTCGGCGACCTGCTCGTCGGTGAAGTGCTGTCGACCGAAGAGCGTGACCACGCCCGCGCGATCGAGCACAGCGTCATCCGGCCCATGGGCCGGATGCCTATGGGCGGTGGGCGGCTCCTTGGCGTCGCAGCCAGAAAGCGGCATCGCCAACGCCATCACCGGCCAGAGCCAACGAAGGGAAGGTGAGGCAGGCAAGGCTCAGGCTCGCCCATAGATCGGAATTGCGGCCCCCGTAACGTGCCCGGCGCCCGGCTCGAGCAGCGAGACGACGAGCTTCGCGGCGGCCGCCAGCGGCACCCATCGCGTCGGATCGGCCTCCGGCATGGCGGCCCGGTTGGCCGGCGTGTCCATGGTGCTCGGGAGGATCGCGTTGACGGTGACCTGGTGCTCGAGGCACTCGGCAGCCACCGCTTGTGCGAGCGCGACGACGGCTGCCTTCGACGCGGCATAGGCCGCGGCCCCCGCGCCGGTCCACGGTCGCTCCACGGCGCGCGAGCCGATGACGACCACGCGTCCATACTTGCGCTCCACCATTCCCGGAAGGATGGCCCGCAGGCTCGCCGCGACGGTCCCCAGGTTGCCGCTCATCATGTCATCGAGCGAGCTCTCCTCGCTCGCCCAGAAGGGCGCGCCCCCGCGGTATCCGCCGGCGATGAGCGCCGCCGCGACGGGCACGCCACCGGCCGCACCGAGGGCCTCGAGCACCGAGCGCCACTCGGCGGCAACCGCAATGTTGGCACCCATCGCCCGGGCCGACCCCAGCTCCGTCGCGAGCTGCTCCGCTCGCGCGAGGTGGCGCGGGCTGTCGACCAACCAGAGCTCAAGGCCTCGGGTGGCGGTGCTTTCGCGGAGAGCGCGAGTGACGGCCCCACCGAGGGCGCCCGCGGCGCCTGTGACAATGGCACAGTCTGTCATCGCCCCACCCTACTCGATCGGCTTCGGGGACGCTTCGGAGAGGCGCGTTGTCGCCTGTTCAGTACTCTGGAAATCAAAGGGAAATTTGTCGTTCGCGGCGTCCTCGCCGAGGGCGTCTGCAAAGTCCCTCCGGGTAAGGCGCATGGCACAGGAAGAATCCCGCTGGCCAGTCGTAGAGTGAATCGTGACGCATCGCAGTACCCCCCCTCGAGCTCTCCCATTGAGCCCCGGCGACGTCGTCGAGGGGAAGTTTCGGGTGGAAGGCCTCCTTGGTGAAGGTGGGATGGGGCTTGTGGTGGCGGCCACCCACCTCTTTCTGCGCGAGCGCGTCGCCCTCAAGTTCCTCCGCCCCGAGTTGCTCGCGTACCCGGAGCTCGTGGCCCGCTTCGCGTTCGAGGCCCGCGCTGCTGTCAAAGTGAAGAGCGAGCACGTCGAGCGCGTCCTCGACGTAGGCGAAGTCGGCGGCGTGCCCTTCATGGTCCTTGAGCATCTCGAGGGAAAGAACCTCGGCAGCTGGGTCGCGCAGCATGGCCCGCTCAGCTTGCGCGAAGCCGCCGAGTACCTCATTCAAGTCTGCTCCGCCTTGGCCGAGGTTCATTCGCTCGGCATCGTGCACCGCGACGTGAAACCGGAGAATTTGTTTCTCGTCGAGCGCGGCGGCTACCGTTTCGTAAAGCTCATCGACTTTGGCATCTCCAAGGCGCCGGAGCCGATGCCGCCGAGCGAGCGCGGTGAGAGTCGCAGCGCAGCGACGGAAGACGAGATGGCGCTCCTCGAGACGGGCGAGCTCATGGGCTCGCCATCGTACATGGCGCCGGAGCAGCTCACGCAGACGCGTCTCGACGCGCGCACGGACATTTGGGCCTTGGGCGCGGTGCTCTACGAGTTGCTCACCGGCACGCCGCTCTTCGACCCCTACCGGCCGCTTCCGGAAATCGTAAGCGCGGTGCTTCAGGGGCCCATCCCGTCCTTGATGGACAAGCGGCCCGATTTGCCCCTCGCCATCGTCGGCGTCCTCGCGCGCTGCCTCTCGCGTGATCGCGATCTCCGTTTTCAAAGCGCCGCCGAGCTGGCCGTCGCGCTCTTGCCTTTCGCGCCGCGCCGTTCACGGGAAGCCGCGGAGCGAGCCGTGTCACACGTTCGTTCGACGGGTCACTCGGAGCCGCGGATCGCGCTCCCGCGCTCGGAGGCACCGCCCGCATCACCGGTGCCGGCGCGCGCGTACACGCCCACGGCCAGCGAGGTGGACCCGCTCTTCGTCGCGCTCGGCGAAGACGCGACAGACTACCGCGCGGCGCTTCGTCCGGCGCCCGTCCCTCAGATGGCGAACGCCACGGACCGCAGCGAACCCAAGACGGTTCGCATCGTTCGCGCGAAGGCGTCGCTCGTGCCGCGCGCCCTCGACTCGGCGCCTGCGACGGCGCACTCGGTCGAGCCGCCCACCGCTGCGCGGCGCAGGCCGGGTCGCGTCGCGACGGTGTCGGTGGCGCTCGCCGCGGCCTGCGCGGCGGGCTTCGTCGCCGTGGTGCGGCTGGGGCTCCCGATCCCTCTTCCGACGCTCGCCGCGGAGGCCAGCGAGCAGCCCGCGCTCGCCAGTGAGCAGCACGCGCCGTCGGTGCTCGTGTCCCTCGAAGCGGCGGCGGAGCCGTCGTTCGAGACGTTCGAGGCGTTCGAGAGCTATGACGCCGCCGCGCGGGCGCGGCGGGCATCGCCCTGCGACAACCCCTACGAATCGGAGCGCTGCCTCGAGCGATAGCCATCCTATACTGCTCCGCCCATGGCGCTTCGAGTCGCGACGCTGAACATCTGGAACCGCATGGGCGACTGGGACGCCCGGCTCGCCCTCCATCCGCCACCAACTGGCCGCCCTCGACGCCGACGTCGTCGGGCTTCAGGAGGTCCTTCGTCTCGACGGCGACGGCGCTTCCTTCGACCAAGCAAGCCTCGTCGCCGAGGGCCTCGGCTACGAGATCGCGTATGGGCGGCACCCCGACGCGCTCCACCCAATGGGCAACGCGATCCTCTCGCGCTTTCCCATCGCGCGCAGTGAGACGCGGCCCTTGCCGGCGGGGGGCACCGACGAGCGACGGACCGTCGTTTTTGCGGAGCTGCGAACGCCCCACGGAGACCTTCCGTTTTTTTCGACGCACCTCAACTGGAAGCTCGACGAAGGGCACGTGCGCGAGGAGCAGGTGCGCTTCCTGGCGGACGCCGTGTTCGAGCTCGCGCCACCCGAATCGAGCGCGCTCCCACCGGTCCTCGTGGGTGATCTGAACGCGGAGCCAGCCTCCGATGAGATTCGTTTCTTGAGAGGCCTCACGTCGCTCGGTCGCCGACGCGTGTACTTTGCAGACGCCTTCGACCTTGTCGGCGCTTTGCCGGGTTACACCTTCAGCCGCGAAAACCCCCACGCGGCGCCGCTCCGCGAGCCGAACCGGCGCATCGACTACGTCTTCGTTCGCGGACCCGACGACCGCGGACGAGGTGAGCCGCTCTCGGCCCGCGTCTGCTTCGACGAGGCCGTGGAGGGCGTGTACGCCAGCGATCACTTCGGCGTCGTGGTCGCGCTCGCGACTTGATCCCGCCGCCCACCAGGCTAGAACTACGGTCCCGCATGAGCTTCCAACGTCGCGCCGCCGTCCTTGCCGTTTTGGGAGGCGTCGCCGCCTTCGCCGCCTGCGCCGATAGCATCGGCACCCCGAGCATCGAGGACGACCTGGACGCGTCCACCACGACGCGCACCGACGCGGCTCGTCGCGATTCATCGGCGGCCGACGGCAGCGATACACCGCTCGACGCCGAGCTGCCGGACGCCGGGAAGAAAGACACGGGCACGGTCAAAGACTCGGCCGCCCTCGACTCAAACACGCCCGACGTGACCGTTGTGTCCGATGCGGCGCCAGTGGTCGACGCCGGCGTTCTCGAAGCAGGGCCGCCCTCGACGACGCTGGTCATCAACGAGGTGGACTACGATCAGCCGGCTCCCGAGGGCGGGGCCGCAGACGACGTCGCGGAGTTCGTCGAGATCCTGAACAAATCATCGTCTCCTGTGGCGCTGACGGGCTACGAGGTTCGCTTCTACAACGGCTCGAACGCGTCGACGGTGCAGACCCCGTACTTGACGGTGCCGCTTTCGGGGACGATCGCTGTGGGGCAATATCTGGTCATTCGAGCGACGGGCCTCGCGGTCGATGGCGCCGCGATGACGATCGATTTTGCAGCCGCGAAGAACAACATTCAGAACGGCGGCAACGACAGCATCACGATCGTCAACGGTGCCACCATCGTCGACACGCTGACCTACGGAACAGCCGCGGGGCCGCCGCCCAATCCCGCGCTCGTGGAAGGCTCGGTTCCGACGGCTACCGATTCCAACACCGTGGTGGGCTCGCTCGTTCGCTCGCCCGACGGCACCGACACCAACAGCGGCAACACCGACTGGAAGTTCAGCCTAAACCCGACGCCCGGCGCGGCCAACGCGCTGTAGCGGCTCGGCGCTCACCGTGCCGGCGCGAGCGTCTGACGCATCCACGACACCGTGGCGTCCATGGCGCGCGCGATCACCTCTTGGTCGGAGATGCCCATGCGCTTGGGGACCTCCCACGAGTGATCGCCGCCTTCGACCGCCACGATGCGCGCGCCCCCGGGGATCGCTTTTACATGGAGCGCGAGCTCGGAAGGCGTCCCGAAAGGATCGCGTGTGCCCTGCACGAAGAGGCAGGGCACAGCGAGACCGCCGAAGTGTTTCGTCCGTAGATCTTCCTTGCCGGGCGGGTGGAGCGGATAGCTGAGCAGAACGAGCCCGCGCGCCGCGGTGCCTTTCGACGCGAGGTGTGACGCCATGCGTCCACCGAGCGATTTGCCTCCGAGGAACGGAACGCCCCCATCGGTAGTCGCCGCGATGACTGCGCGAAAGCAGTCCTCGAGCACCGCCTCCGGGTCCGGGCTCTTCTTCCCGATCTCGGTGTAGAGAAAGTTGAACGTCACGACGTCAACGCCGCGCGCCGCAAGGCCCTCGGCGCACGCGACCATGAACGGATGCTTCTGGCCGGCCCCGGCGCCGTGAGCCAAGACGAGCGTCTGGTCGAGCTTCCCTTGGCGACTCGCGGCGTAGAGGAGCGCCGTGACGTCCTCACCGCGACCGATCGAGACCTTCCTCGCGCGGGGCTCCATGGGGAGAACATAGCAGCGCTTTTCCGAGGACGCGCCTGTCAACGGGGGCCACGGGGCCTCGCGGGCGCCAGGGAGACTCACTCGCGCGCGCGGAGGCGCCACTTCGGATCGTCCGAGAGGGCCGGACGCCCTTCGAGCAACTCGTGCGGTAGGAAGCGCTCCTTGTACTTCAGCGAAGCGCAGCCCTCGACTCGGTAGCCCAGGTAGACGTGCGTCATCCCTAGCGCCTGAGCCTCAAGGACGAGCATGACGACGTGCGCCGTTCCGAGCGAGGCATGCCCCATCGCTGGGTCGTAGAAGAAGTAGACGGCGCTGAGCGCAGTCGTTGTGTGATCGACGATCCCGAGGCCCACGAGGCGGCCGCCGTCAGCGTCGTCATAGAACGCCACCTCGCGCGTGGTCTTCGCGGGCCGCGCAAAGTCGGAGCGGTAGCGCGCCGCATCCATGGGGCTCTCCTCCCAGCCGCGCTGCTCTTCGCGCGAGGCGTGCCACTTCTCGTAGAGGGCCAGTCGCTCGTGGTCGACTTGAGGTGGGCCGACCACGCGGCGGAAAGCCTCCGCCGCCCGTAGCGCGCGCCTCTGACTGCGACTCGGTGCGAAGGTGGTGGTGGGGATGCGCAGTGTCACGCACTCACGGCAGGGCTCGCACACGGGACGGAAGTACGTCGCGCCGAAGTGCCTGTAGCCATGGGCGAGAAGCGCCTCAAGCTCCGCCGCGTTCACGTCGACCAGGATGGTAATTTCCAGCGTGGCTACGGCGCCCGAAAGGTAGGCGCAGCTGCGAGGCGGTTCGATGAACTGCTGGAGCACGCGCGCCACGTCCGAAGAGTGGACAAACTTGGGCCCGCTCCGCAAGAGAAGACGAGAGTTAGACCTCTGGCAACCGTGCTCTAGCTGCTACTTTGGATCCTTGGCCAAGGTCGAACAGCCACTCTCGCCGGCGGTCAGCGCGCTAGCCCCTGGCGTGCTCGTCGGCGGCAGATTTCGACTGACCGGCATCCTCGGCGAAGGCGGGATGGCCGTCGTCGTGGCGGCGCACCACGAGGGCCTCGACATGCCGGTGGCGCTGAAGGTCATGAAGACCGAAGCGGCCATGAAGCCCGAAGTGCGCGCGCGCTTCGCGCGCGAAGCGAAGGCCGTCGCTACGCTGCGCTCGGAGCATGTGGCTCGAGTCCTCGACGTGGGCGAGACGGACGACGGACGACCCTACCTCGTCATCGAACACCTCGAGGGGCGAGACTTGGCTCGCGTTCTCGCGACCGAAGGCAGCCTGACCATCAGTCGCGCCGTCGATTTCGTCATGCAAGCCGCCGTGGGCTTGGCTGAGGCCCACGCTCGCGGCATCGTTCACCGGGACATCAAGCCGGCGAACCTGTTCGTCACCCGCGAACCGGGCTTCGAGTGCATCAAGGTGCTCGACTTCGGAATTTCGAAGGTGCTGGGCATCGGCGCGGCGAACCCCGTCATCACCACCAGCGAGCTCATGGGTTCGCCGGCGTACATGTCACCGGAGCAGCTTCGCTCCGCGGGACACGTCGACGCTCGTTCGGACCTTTGGTCGCTCGGCGCCGTGCTCTTCGAACTGCTCGCCGGGACGCCACCTTTTGGCGGCCTCAACGTCGACTTCTACAACGTCATCTCGGCGATCCTGCACGACGCCACGCCGAGTCTTCGCGATCGCCGCGGCGACGTGTCGCCGGGCCTCGCTGCGCTCGTGGCCCGTTGCCTCGAGAAGGATGCCTCGACGCGCTTCTCGAGCGCCGTTGACCTGCTCGTGGCGCTCGCTCCTTTCGGTGGACCTCGTGCCGCGGCGCTCGTGGAACGCGGAGCCGCCGCCTCGCGCCCTCAGCCAGCGCTGCCGCCGACCCCGCCCAACGGCAGCGCCACCTACGACGACCCGGCACGTCGCGTCGCGACCGACAGCACGGCGGCGACGGTCTTGCTCACGCCGCAGACCTACGTCGCGACGCCGCGAGCCCCGCTGACACCGCTGACGCCGCTCCGCGTCAGCGCGTTACGGCCCGCTCCGCTCGCTCGCTCGAAGTGCGCGTCCGGTCAGTCGCTCGCCCCCGACACCGTCAAAGCCACGCGGGAAGCGTTTGCGCGGGCACAGCCCTCGCTCGCCGGGCGACCCGTCTCGCTCGCGTTCCTCTTTGCGTCGTCGCGGCATGACATCGGGCGCGCCACGGCGGAGCTTGGCGCGCTCACCGGCGACGCGCCGGTCCTCTCGTGCACCACGGCCGGCGAGATCACCGAGCGCGGGCTCTCGCATCGCGGCCTCGCGGTCTTCCTCATCGCCTGCGAAGACATGCGGACGCTCGTGAACTTCACCGACGCCCTCGAGACCGATCTCGAACGCGCCGTGGCCGAGCTCACAGAAGGCTTCGACGCGGCGGCCCTGGCGGCTCGGCAAGACGGCTGCACCCAATCGATGACCGTGGCCCTGCTCGACGGGCTTTCGACCAACGGTGAGCCGCTCGTTGAAGGGCTTCTGGCGCACACGCGCGGCTACCAACGGCTCGTTGGAGGCGCCGCCGGCGACGACGGTGCATTTCAGAAGACACACGTGGCGGCGAAGGGGCGGAGCGCCGTCTCGGGCGCCGCGGCGGCCCATGTGTTCGCGAGCAAGCCGTGGGGCATCGGCGTCGCGCACGGGCTCTCGCCGGCGACCGATCGCATGCGGGTGACCAAAGCCCGCGGCAACCGCATCTACGAGATCGAAAAGCGGCCCGCGTTTGAGGCCTACCGCGCGTTCGCCAAGCAACGAGACGGGATCGACCTCACGCCGGAGCGTGCCGCGTCCTTCCTGGTGCAAAACGAGATGGGGGTCTACTACTTCGACAACGTGCGCCACGCGCGCGCTGCCATTCGCGTCGAGAGCGATGGCTCGCTCGTGTGCGCCGGCACCGTCCCCGAGGGCGCGAGCGTCTGCTTTCTCACGGGCGACCCGGAGTCGATGCTGCAGGCGGCTCGCGCGGCCGCGCTCGAGGCGGCCGAGCAGCTCAAGGGACAGCCGGCGGCCGGCGTTCTGGTCTTCGACTGCGTGTGTCGCGAGGCCATTCTCGGGGCTAAGTTCGAGCGAGAAATCGCCGCCATCGCCGGCGTGTTTCCCCACGTGCCCGTGGGCGGGTTCCTAACCTACGGCGAAATCGCCCGCGCCCGCGGCCGCCTCGAAGGCTGGCACAACGCGACCGTCGTCGTCGTGGCCGTGCCGGCCTAGCGCCTGCCCGCGTGCCGCGCCCCCGGTCCCGCCCGGGTGGTTTGACAGGGCGCCGCCGGCGAGCGAAAAGGAGCCCGCTCGAGGCCCTCGCGCCCCGCACCGGAACCCAGACCATGGCCGCCAGTTACTTCGACGTCGATGGCACGCTCATCCGAACGAACCTCGTTCATCCGACGCTCTTCTACTTGAAGAACCTCCGAACTCCGCTCGAGAGCCTCGGGAAGCTCGGGCGCGCTGCGCTCAAGACGCCGGAGATGATCCTCGCCGAGCTTCGTGACCGCCGACTCTTCAACGAGGTGCTCTTCTCGGCCTACGAGGGGGTGAGTCGCGATCGCGTGAAGGTCCTCTCGGAAGAGGTCTACGACAAGGTCATCAGGCCCGCGATGTTTCCCTTCGCCAAGGAGCTGGTCGCTCGCTGCCGCGCCGAAGGTCAAGACGTAGTCATCGTGTCGGGCGCGCTCGTGGAGGTCATGGAGCACCTCGCTCGGGCCCTCGGCGCGACGCACGTCATCGCCAACAACCTCGAGTTCAAGGACGGCTTTGCCACCGGACGCCTCCTGCGGCCCGTCGTCGCAGGGCCGGAAAAGGCGCGCCTCGTGCGCGAGCACGCCCGCACCCACGGCCATCAGCTCGACGACTGCTTCGCCTACTCGGACAGCTACTCGGACGTGCCCATGCTCTCCATCGTGGGGCACCCGGCGGCCGTCAACCCGGAGCCGAAGCTCGCTGATCTGGCGCGAACCTACGGGTGGCCCGTTCTGCAGCTCGAGTCGCAAGACAAGATGCCCCGGAAGGGCGCGCTGGGCGCATTTTTCGGGTAGCTCGCCCACCAATTGACTCGGTGCGGATCCCAAGGCAAATGGGCCGACCGCGATGAGCCATCCCTCCGTAGTTACGCTCGACAAGAAGAGTGCGCCCCGAACCCTCTTCGCCGGCGACATGCTCGTCGAGGTCGATCTGCCGCCGGGCACGCGCTGCATCTACCCGAAGCCGCCGCTCGCCTCGCTCAAGGATCCCGACGCTGCGATCCGCTACGCGCTGAATCACCCGCTCAATAGCGAGCCGCTCCACGCGAAGCTCCGGCCCGGCATGAAGGTCGTCATCGCCATCGACGACATCTCCTTGCCGCTGCCACCGATGCGTCGTCCCGACGTTCGCGAGCGCGTCTTGACCATCGTCCTCGAGATGCTCTCTGACCACGGTGTCGAGGACGTGGAGATGATCATCGCGACGGCGGTGCATCGCCGCATGACCGCGGCCGAGATCAAGCACGCCGTCGGCGACAAAATCTTCAACGCCTATTACCCCGACCGCCTCAAGAACCACGACGCCGAAGACCCGCACGGCATGAAGTACGTGGGCACCACGGAAGAGGGCGAGATCGTCGAGCTCAACAAGACCGCCGTCGAGTCGGACTTGCTCATTTACGTGAACTTGAACCTCGTCCCCATGGACGGGGGCCACAAGTCCGTCGCCGTCGGTCTCTGCGGGTACAAGAGCCTCCGCGCGCACCACAACCCGCGCGTCATGCGCGCTTGCCACAGCTACATGGACCCGACGCCCAAGACGAGCGCCCTCGCAGCGAGCGTCGAGCGTCAGGGACGGCTGACCAACAAGGCCCTCAACGTCTTCACCATCGAGACGACGATCAACAACCGCATGTTTGATCGACCGCTCGAGTTCTTGCATAAGAACGAAGACGACCTCACGGGCTTCGAGCGCACGGCCATGAAAGCCCTCGTGCGTACCTTGGAGCGCGTGCCCCAAGCGGCGCGCCAGGCGATCTTCGAGCGCGTCCCCGCGCCCTACGGCATGACCGGCGTCTTCGCCGGCGAGACGGAGGCGGTGCACAAGGCCACGCTCGAGAAGTGTTTCGAGCAATACGCCGTCCCCGTGAAGGGCCAGGCCGACGTCGTCGTCTCAGGCATCCCGTACATCTCGCCGTACAACGTGAACTCGTTCTTGAACCCTCTGCTCGTGCAGGTGATGGCCGAGGGGTACCTCTTCAACATGTACCGGGGGCAGCCGCTCATCAAAAAGGGCGGGACGCTCATCATCACGCACCCCTGCACCGACAAGTTCGACAAGGAGCATCACGCTCCGTACATCGAGTTCGTGCACAACCTGCTCCCCGAGACGCGCGACGCGCTCGAGCTGCACAAGCGCTACGAAGAGAAGTTCGCGACGAACCCCGCGTACATCCAGATGTACCGCACCGGCCACGCGTACCACCCGGCTCACCCGTTTTACATGTGGTACTGGGGCGAGGCCGGCCGCCAGTGGCTCGGGCAGGTCATCGTCGTCGGCGCCGACAACGAGTACATCCCCAAGATCCTCGGCTACAAAACCGCGCGCACCATGGCAGAAGCGCTGAGCATGGCGCGCGAGAAGCACGGCCCGTCACCGGAGATCACCTGCTTGCGCATCCCGCCCATCGTCATCGCTGACGTGAGCTGAGCGCCGCACGTAACGGTGCAGTCGATGCCCAAAGAGACGGCGGTGGAACAGTCTCACGCCGACGCGCGGAGCCGTCGTGATCTTTCGGTGGCGGCCGCGTCGGCGACGCTGGTGGCCGTCGGTGCCGGCGCCGCGTGGTGGTGGCTGAGGTCTTTGCCCTTCGAGCAGAAGCTCAATGACCTCGAATTCCACGTCCTCTTGGCGGGGCTCGCGCTCGGGCCACTCGTGGCGACCCTCTGGCTCGCGTGGCGGGCCACCCTCGCAAGCCAGCGTCCCATCGGTAGCCTGCTCGCGTTGTCGGCCGCGGGCGTAGTCCTGAGCGGGGTGCTCGCTTGGGGCTGGTTCGAAAGCACTCGCCAGTATCGCGAGCTTTATCGGTCGGGAAGGCAGTTTGAGGTCGGTGCTCGCGAACGGAAGTTCGACGACGAGGCCGCTTGGCTCGCGAGCATGGCCGACCAAGCGGTAGACCGCGAACAGGGCAGACTCGCGGGCGCCGATGGCAACACCTTTCGCTTCTGGACGCACGACTTGGCGACCGGTGCAGGCAGGCCGGCGCCGCCCGATCTTGCCGCTTGGCTGGGCGCCATGCCGGTTCCCGGAGGGATCGCCGCGACCAAGCTCGGCGCGTGTCACGGATGTTTCTCTGTCTTGAGCACCCGCGAGGAACTCGATGTCGAGCCCTGGCGCACCCTCGCGCTTCCAGCGCTTGCGCTCGCTCGGGTTGCCGAGCCGGGCAGACCGATCGCGCACGATCACCAGTTCCGCTACGCGAGCGTGGGCGTTGGCGCTGCGGCCGCTGCCTTCTTCGCGATGGTGAACGACCCGCTCGGCTCGGGCGAGCGCCGGGTAACGTGGATCGAGCTCTACGTGAGACCGTCGGGCGGTGAGTGGAGGGTGGCGCGGAGCGAACTACGCACCGGGCGCGTGTCCTCGCGCTAACCACGCCTCGACCAAGGTCCCGCGGGGTGGCTAACGCCGCAGGCGCCGCCCTCGTTCGCCGAGCGGCTGTGCTCGACTAGCTCTCTTGCGGGAGCGAGGGGGCAACGACCTCCGGGGCTTGCGCTCGCCTCCGGCGCAGCGCAGGCTGAGTGGCCATGCGTTCGCTCAAGGCGCGACACTTCCTCGCGGGCCTAACGGCCCTCTTTGGGTGCGTGGCGCTCGGCGTTACCTCCTCCTGCTCGAAGACGAGTGACGTCTCGTTCGTCCTCCACCTCGCGGCCGATGCGAAAGAGAGCACCCAGTGGCTCGAGCTCGGCGTCTACGCGTCGGGCTCGTGCCCGACGGTCGGCCAATTGAGCGGCGGCGTTCCGCGAGGGGGCTTGCTCCGTCGCGTGGGCTTCGAGAACGGCCAGGCGCCTCCTACGTTCGCTTTTGCGGGGGGCCAGTATTCGTTCGCCGCAACGGCTCGCAATTCGCAATGCGAGGTCGTGGCCGCAGGCTGCACGGCCATCGAGCTGCCAGGCGCGCAAGAGGTCACCGTTGATCTCAAGGCGGTGACCACGAAGGGTGGCCGGTGCACCGTCGGTTCCGCGTGCAGGGACGCGGAGTGCGTGCCGGCGCCGATGGTCGCGATGGAGGGCTGTGCCCTCGAGGTCGTCGGCGCCGGGCCCCTCGATGCGATGGTGCAGACGGGCGTCACCGTCAGTCGCCCGGCCATCGCCGCGGTGAACGACGGCTTCGTCATCGCCTACAACCAGTTCAGCGGCGACCGATACCGCATCACGACGATGAAGGTCGGTCTTCAGGGAAGTCCTGTCGAGGCCAACGAGACGACGGCGTCGCCCTTCAACGGCTACGACTTCCCCGGAGCCTGCGCCGATGACGCGAAGACCGAGGGGCTGGACCTCTCGTTCGACGCGCCCACCTCGCCGACGGGGCTCTTGATCGCGCCACGTTGGCCGAGCTGCACGGGGTCGGCATCTTTGCTGTCGATCTTTCCAACGCTCCCCGATGCTCACTTTCAATCCGGAGAGGCGAAGACGCCGCTCGTCAACACGCTCACCAAGGGCCACGTGCTCTCCAATCGCTCGCTCTCGGCGGGCGGCTACTTCACCAGCGTCATCGACGAGCAGGCGTATCTACAGGTTCTCAGCGCTGCGGGCCCATCATCGTCGACGCAGCCCGTTGGCGGGCCACCGCCACACGCGCGCTCTTGGATCGCCGCCACCTCCGAGGCCCTCGCCGTCTTGGTGCAATCGGCCGGCGACGAGTCGGCGGCAGCGGACGGGGGCGTTGCGCCCACGGGGCCAGAGCTGCGACTTGAGCTCGCTCGCCGCGACAACGTTCAAGCGCTGACCATGCAGGACGCCAAGCTCCCGGGACGCTTTGGCGCGCTCGCGATGAAGGGTGCGCGCGTCGTCGTCCTCTCGAGCGGCGGGCTCGAAGCGCCGGTGGACTACAACCTCCTGAACGTCGGTGACACGGCGTTCAAGACTGGGAGCCTCGTCGTCGGCGATACGGGGCAAGCGCTCGCCGCTGACGTCGCCGTTTCTGGCGACCGCATGATCATCGCGTCGATGTCGACGGGTGGCGTCTCGGTGACCGCCTTCGATCACTTCTCGGGCGAGCCGGTGCTCCTCAAGCAGAAGGTCTTGGCGCGCGACGCCCGCGTGAAGCCGTTCATGGGTGGCGTGTTCGATTCGCTCCGTGACGGCTACGTGAGCGTCGCCGCTGAGGGGGCGCGCGTGGCCGTCGTCTGGATGAACGGGCAACGGATCGCCCCCGGTGAGGACGTCGGCGGCTGGGCCGTCTTGGGTTGCCGCTGACGCGTTAGCGCCTCCGCTCGAGTGGGCGCGCGCCGGCCTTGGCGTCGAACCAGGCGGTCCTTTGGTGGCGCGGTAGGCCTGACGCGTAGAGGCAGTCGCGTAGGGCGTTGAGCTCGTGGGTCACGCCGTTGTGGGAGAGCGAGGTGCGGACGAAGATGGCCTCGGCGCGCACGAGCTCTTCGCGCGAGAGCGTGCCCTCGACGTTTTCGAAGGCGCACTGGACGCCGCGCCGCTCCAGCTCGGTCTTGAGCCAGCGGCTGTTGGTCTCGGTCGCACCGGCGCCGTAGTAACTCACCAGCTTGTGACGACTCTTCATCGGGCGGCCGCGCCGCTCGGAAACCCAATCGCGAAAGGCTTCGAGGTCTCCGTAGAGAGCGTCAAACAAGTAGATCTCGTTCACGTCGATGCCGCCGACGCGGGCCGCAACGGCCGCGGCGTGGTACCCGCCGGAGTGCGCGGAGAGGCACACGACACCGGGCCGCAACCGTGCGCCCAGCGACCGGTCGCCCAAGGCCGCGCGCCCTTCCGCCGATGAAAGGACGCGGGTCACGTCGTTGAGCAGACGAGCGAGGCCGCCCGGGGCCTCGAGCTTGCCCGCGGAAGAGTCGGCGGCTTCGAGCGGCCCTTGCGGCACGACCAGCACGGCGTTCTGGAGGCTATCGCTCAGTTGCTCGCGGAGCTGATGGGAAGCGAGCGCGCGCTCCGCCGTGGTGCGGTGGCCGTGGAAGTGGACGACCATCGGCGCTTGCCCGCCGCGCTCGACGCGAAAGGAGCGGGGAACGAACACGATGACGGTCCGGTCTTGGTAGGGAGCGCCGCCGTGCGGGAACGGCGCCGCTTCGAGCTCGAGGAACAGCGTGGTTCCGCGCTCGTCGCGGTGGACCGAGCGCACGGGACTGGTGCCCGCGTTTCCGCGCTCTGCGACGAGGCCCAACCCCAGCGCCAAGAGGCCCGTCAGTACCGTTCGGCGACCAAGTAGCATGTTTGAACACATCTAAGATCTGCCGAAGAATGGCCAAATTTCGCGCGTCGCGCGTCGCTCGCTTACGCCGCCCTACACATCGGTTTTATGTCGACTTTCAACGACATGCAGGCTCTCTGCGGGAACTGTCTCCGATGCACGACGGCCTCGGAGTCCTGATCCAGTGGAGCCGCGGTGCACGAGGCCACGGCGGACGGAATCGTGGTGAATTCGCGCTCGTCCGTCGCGCTCAGCGATGGACCCGTGCTTGCAGCTCTCGAGTTCTATGAACCGGGCCCTGCCTCTCCTCGCCACCCTCGTTGCAACGATGGCTGCTTGCTCCGCACCGGCGAACGCGCCGCCGCTCACCGAGCAGCCGGGCGTAACACCAACGCCAGCGCCCACGACGCCCGTCGTGGCCCCGACGCAAACGACGGATCCGACCCTGCCTCCCCTCACCGGGGACGCGGGCGTGGCGCCCACCGGTGCGTGCGCCCCCGCGGCCGCCGTCACGGCGACGCCGAAGGCGTGGAAGGCGCCGCTCGGCATTCGTCGGAACGTCTGCACGCCCACCGACGCGGCCAACATCGTCAGTTGCTTCATGAACAAGCAGAACTGCACGGTGCCGGTCAGCGCCGCGTGCCACCAATGCGCCGTATCCGCCGAGACGTCCGCTTACGCGGCGGCGCTCATCATCAACGCCACAGGCCAGGTCTCCGAGCTCAACGTCGAGGGCTGCGTCGCCGGCTTGACGAACGACCTGACGGCGACGGGGTGCGGTCCCAAGCTCGCGGCGCGCTTCGAGTGCGCGGAGCAGGCGTGCACCACATGCCAAGACCCCGCGCAACGCAACAGCTGCCTCCAAGCCGCCGATACGAGCGCATGCGCCGCGCAGAACCAAGCGGCTGCTTGTGCCACGCCGGTCCTCGACCAGTGCATTCAAGGTGCGACGCAGGTCGACGTGGCCTTCAACCTCGTGAAGGTCTTCTGCGGTCCCTGACGCGGCTCGCCAAGCCGTTCGATGAGCGGCGGTAGGTACGCGGCGCGTCAGTACCGGGTCTCCGTGCACACGCGCACGGCGTAGTGACACTGAATCGCCGGCTTGCCGCGAACAGGCTTGCCGGGGGCGCATCGCACCGTCGCGTTGTCGGACGAGAGCAGGCCTAGATCGGCCGCTTTGCGACACGCATCGAGGCACGGCATCGACAGCCAATCGTCCGCCGTTCCGAGCTCGGCCCACACGCGGGTGTCGGGGCCTGCGTCCTTCGGGATGTACGGGTAGGGAGGCTCCGCTTCGACGAGACCGCTGTCGGCTGTGAGCTCGGAGCGGGCCGCCCAGCGACCGGGCGGTACCGCGAGCGTGGCAAAGGGCTCCTTGCCGTCTTCGCACTCCGTGTCGTCGAGGACGGAGCACGCGAGCGCCGTCGAGCCCAGCGCGAGCGCCGCCAAAAACGATCGCCTCACGAAAGCGCTCCGTCGTTGTCGTCGAGCGCTCCCCCAAAGAGAGCAGCAAAGAGCGCGCGTTGTCGTTCGATGGGGGGCACCAAGCCGAGGCGGACGAGCGCGGGGCACTCGGCGAGCCCTTCGAGGAGAGCCCGTTCGGCTAGGCGCTTGGCGTGCTCGACCTCCGCGCGTGCCGCCACGTCGAGCCGTGACATCAATGCGTCGTGGAGTCTCAGCGCGAGCGCCGCGTGCCCCGTTTCGTCCGACGCGATGCGTTCGAAAGCGCGCCGCTCGACTTCGTCGGTGGCGTTCGCTGCGATCCAGGTCGCGACGGCGGCGGCGAAGAGCTCCCCCACGCAGCCCTCCGTCGCGTTGGCGCAGGCGAGCACCGCGAGCGTCATCGGCGAACGAGCGGGGACTTCTGCGGCGCACACGGGCGCTTCGCGCACACTGGACCTCGCGCTCCCTGCGCGCGCCGCGAGGCGTCGCATCGCGCGTGCGTGGCGCCGTTCGTCGTGCGCGCTACGCCGGGCGAGCGCGACGTCTTCGACGGGGAAACCGAGCCGTTCGAGGTCGCGCGCAAGCTCCAGGAACGCGGGCACCGAGGCCGCCTCGATCTCGGCCAAGTGCTCGAAGTAGCTCGCGCGATCCCCTCCAATGCGCGTCTTTGGGACGAAGCCCCCTGCCGGGCGACCCATCATGAAGCGCGGCTCGTGGCACGCGTGGCTCCGGACGTGGCATCGAACGTGGGCGGACCGCTCCTTCGAGGGCGCGTCGCTCTCGCAACGCACGAGCTCTCTCTCGGGGAAGAGCCTCGCGCACGCCTCTTCACACGGGAGCGCGAGCCACTCGTCGACCGTGCCGGCATCCTGCTCGATGCATGAGCCGCCATCGACGGGCGCTGCTCGAGCGAGAACGTCGACCTTGTGGTCATCGGTACCGGCGTCGCCTTGCGCCTCGCGCGCCGCATCCGCGGCACTGTCACCCCCCGTACCCGCGTCCGCGTGCGAGCAAGGCGCGCTCCGGGGCGGAATCGCGCGCTCGAGCGTTCGCCATTCGGTGGTGCACACTTCGGAAGCGCACCCGACGACGCTTGATGCGAGGGGGACGGTCGCGAGGAGCACGAGCCAGTGGCGGAGCTTCTCGGGCGAGATCACGCGAGCCCGAGAGCATTCGCCGTGCCTAGTGAACTCCCGCGACTTTGCAGGAAGTCGTGGCTCGCCGTGGCCGCCCGTTCACGGGCCGCACCCACGCCTGTTGCTTTGGGCAACGCCCATGCTGCCGCTCAAACAGCGTATTTCTGGAGCGGCACGAAGTTGATGCCCGACGCGGGCTCCTTCCGGAGGCGCTCCACCATGGCTTGCGTCGCGAAGATCGCTTGGGGACACTCGCTGGGGCGGAACAAGCAGGCCTCTTCGGGCCAGCCCGCCTGGAGCACGAAGTTCTGGCCGCGATCGATGCGACTCTCTTGGACGTTCAAGCAAGGCACAACCTTGAGGACGTTGACGATGAAGACGTCGGCCGTCTCGCGCCCGACGGTGGCGCGCACCGGCAAGAACTCGAGCTCGCGCTGAATCGCTTCGAGGAACGTCTTGACGCGCGGCGTGACGACGGCGGCGTGCTTGTCGTACGCCGCGAAGTCCAACCAGACGCCAGTGCCGCGGTCGAGCTTCATGTTCGCGGCGGGGTCCCACTTTTTCGCGACCGAGCGGACGCTGCCTGCGTTCTTGGGCCGCACGTAGTTCTGCACCAGCGCCGCGACCTCTTTCGGCTTCACCTTGTCGAACCAAAGAAAGTCGTGCACGCCGATGGCCGAGCCGAAGACACATCCCACGACCGGGTCGCTGGGCCACGAAAGGGTCGTCGGCGCCGGGTAGGTCGTCTTCGGTCCGCGAGGCTCGCTCGCCGTGGCGACAGTCTTCGGGCGCTTGGTCGCGGTGCCTTTGGCGCGCCCCCTTGGAGCCGCCGCGACCTTCTTCGCGAACGACTCGAAGCTCGCGCACACGCGAAGGAGCTCTCCGTCAGCGCGCACGAACACCGGCAGCGCCTTCTTCGAGACATCGATGAACATGGGGAGGTCGCCATTCAAGAAGCCAATGGCGGCGAAGCGCTCGGGGTCCCACGGTTCGTCGGTCTCGAGGACGCTCGCCGCCATCCGCCATCGGAAGTCGACCTCATGTTCGTCAGCGTCGTAGGTGTCGATGGCACCCAAAAAGGGCCGCGTGTCTTTGGCGTGGTCCGCGAGGAAGGCAGCGACCGCCGCCGGATGCTTTGCGGGCATGGGGGCAGGGTAGCCGTGGCTCACGCTCCGAGCGAGAGCCGGGAGAGGCGACGCGTCAGCCTGCTAAGAACCCACGGTCGACGGCGGCGAGCAGCGGCGGCGCAGCACTCCCGCAGTCTTCAAGACGCAAGTGTGTCTGTGGCGAGCGCGTCAACGCGGCGCGACGGTGATCTTCGTCTCCGTGGGACGGTACTTGTTGTCGGCTTCGCCTTCGACGATGCGGAGCGGGTCCGTCTGCTTCGCCGCCTCGAGGAGCTGCTTGTAGCTCGGCTGCTTGCCGGAGATGAGGCGCGAGATGAGCTTCGCTTCCGCCATGCCGCCGTAGTCGGCGTCGGCTTCCATGCCGTTGACAATGAGGTCGAGGTTCTGGGAGCCGCCCTTCAACGGGAAGTAGCCCTCGTTGTAGTAGTTGTACGAGATGCAGCCGTCGATGAACCAGAGCTGGTAGCTCGATGGGAAATCCGACGCCTGATAGTTCCGCGGGTCGAGCGGCCCGGCGCCGAGGAACGAGTGGCCGTTGTAGACGAAGACGTCGCTGTTCTTGAGGGCCCGCTGGTACGGCTCCTTCTGCTCCTCCACGCCGAAGTACGTTCGGAGCTCGATGGTGAAGTCACGCGGCGCCTCGTCGCCGATGGCGACCTTCACCTTCTTCTCGAAGGTGAGCCATTTTTGATCAAGCTTGCGGCCCGCGGCGAGCGCCAGCGCACGCTTTTGCGCGTCAGAGGTGCCGTCGGGGAACCGATCGTAGATCGCGAAGTTGATGTAGTCGCGAATCGACAGGTTCGTGTAGGTCTTCCCGGCCGTCGTCGTCACCTTCGTGATGTCGTCGGCGGGCTCAACCTTCGTGAGCGAAAACTCCGGGTGCGCCTCGAAGAGCGTGTCGAGGGCGCTCATCCACTCCCAGTAGTTGCCGTCCTTCGAAGCGTCGACCCAGTGGTGCTCGAGGCGCCCGACCAAGAAGCCCACGACGAGCTTGTTGGCTTCGATGCCGCCGCGAAAGAGACGGTCGTACTCCGGGTAGACGGCGCCCCGTTGCGCTCTCTTGTTTTCCAGCGCGACGTTGATCGGGATGTAGCGGCGGTTCGCCTGCGAGCGAGCGATCCGGACGGCCTCGCCCGCCGCCGCGGGGGCTGCTCGCGCGATGCCGGCCGCTTGCGCCGCCCGCGAGAGCGTGGCGCGGTCCGCTTCGATGACTCGTTTCTCGTCCGCGATGGCGCGCTTGCACGTCGCGAGGGTGGGGTCGAACACGTACCAGAGGTAGCCGTCGCGCGCGTCGGCGCGAGCCTCCCGGTCGTTGGCCACGCAATCGCGCGTCGGCTCTTGGTACTCGGTCTCCCAGTCGGGTCGCAACACGGCGAGACCGAACGACGTTCGCTCACCGAGCTTCTCCTCGACGAGGACTTCGTCCTTGTACGTGTAGCGAACCTCGACCTTCGCCTCGCCGGCGGCCTCAGGATGTTGGGGATCGACGACGAGGACGTTGCGCTTCTGGAACGTCGCCGGCTGCACGTTTCGCAGCTCGCGCGTTTGCGCCATCATGCCGGAGGTTCGGAGAGCACCGAAGGCGGTCTTCGTTTGGAGCTGTGCGAGGCGCACGATCTCCGTCTCCGTGGCGTCTGGTTTCGCGTAGACGACGCCCTCAAAGGAGAGCGTTCGTTCGAGGCCGGTACGACTGAGCGCACCTTCGTCAGCGTCGTCGGCGCTGCCTTCTCCACCGCAGCCGAAAAAACTCAGCGCCAGTGTGGAAACGAGGAGAGCGAAGGGGCGCATGCCCCCGTTCGAGCAATGCGCGTTCCATTGGACGTGTGCGTGATCGTGGGAGGATTGCTCGCTTGCAGAGAGCCAAACTGGATCAAGCCTGCCCCACCGTCGGTTGATCGAGATCTCGACACGCGCGGCCTTTAACGTCATTCATAGGTCCATGCGCGTGGCCTTCTCCGTCGTGAGTGCGTGTGCCTTCGCAGTTGGCTTGTCGGTTGTCGCTTGTGGTTCGAGCAACGCAGACAACGGTGACGCGGGGCCTCCCGCGGAGTTCGTCGAAGGCGGGTCCGTTGTTCCCGTCGACGGTCAGGCGATCATCGAGAAGGATCCGTTCCCCCAGTGGTGCGGCGCCGAGAACCGCTCCGCGCCGCCGCTCCCGGGCGGCACCGTCGACTGCCCCGACGACAAGAACATCCAAGGGTGCCCGTGCACGACCGTCGGCGCGACCGCGCCCTGTTGGCCCGGCAAGCGCGCGAACCGCAACCTCGGGACGTGCAAGGATGGCGTCGCCAAGTGCAACTCCCAAGGCGAGATCGGAAAGGTTTGGGGCGCGTGCGAGGGAGCCGTTCTGCCGAAGGCCGGGAGCGTTCAGGAAGCCTGCAGCTGCTTCTCCGGCGGCGAGTGGAAGATCCAAAACCTCGTACCGTGTTTCGTGCAAAGCGGAGCCAACTACTACGCGACCTCGGCCGCGTGTCCGCCCAACCCGAGCGATCCTGCGCCGCCTCCGAGCGTCCCCGCCGGCGCCTGGAGTCCCAACACGCTGAAGGTGGACTGCGAGGGGCGCTTCAAGCTTTGCTACACCATCAAGGCTGGCGACGCGAAGAACCCTCAGCCGAGCGACTGCTCCCTGTCGACGGTCTGTACGGAAGGCGACTACTTGGAGAAGAACAAGGTCCAAGCCTTCCCCGACCTTCCCGGTTGGTACAGCAACAACAGCGACTGCGTGAAGAAGATCCTTGTCGACAAGTCGCCCATCTACGGCGAGATGACCGTTATCGGCCAGAGCGTCTTTTGCGACAAGATCGAGAAGAACGGCGCTTCGTTCGTCTTCCACCGGCTCCCGTATTGCGCCCTCGACGACAAGACCTGTCAGAACAGCGGCGCCGGCCAGTTCTAAGTCGCCGGGCCGGTTAGGCGCTGCCTAGCGAAGGCCGACCCCGAGGACCCCGAGCGTCGTGCATACGATGAGCGCGCCAAGTTCGAGGCGCGTCTCGAGCTCCCGCGTGACCCTGCCGCGGAGGCGTCGACCGAGGACGTTGCCCGCGGCGAGCCCGACGAAGAGCCACGCTGACGCGCTCCAGTGTGAGGTCGTGAGCAGGCCGCCGACGCCGTAGCCGGCGACGCGGGCGACGTGCAGCACGACGGCGCAGGCGGCGCCCGTCGCGATGTAGCGGGAGCCCGTGAGGCCCAACGAGAAGAGCAGCGGCGCGACAAGGAATCCGCCGGCGCCGGCGGCCGCGGATAGACCGCCGACCAACGCCGACAGCGGAACGAACGCGCGGGGTCGCGGCGACAGGCCGACGATGCCCCGCGCACGGAGGAGCGCGAGGGAGGTGAGGGCGAGCATCGCCGCCTGGACGACGCCCTGTGGCAACCGCGAGATAGCGGAGCCGGCGAGGAGCGCCGCCGGCGCCGCGCCCGCGGCGAAGCGAAGCGCGATGCGGCCCTCGAGCTCGCGCCGGAACAGGACTGCGCGATGCGCGTTCGACAGCAGCAGCGCCGGCGCCGTGATGGCCAGCGCCTGGGTTGGGTTCGTAAGGAGGCTCAGCGAGAGGACGAGGAACAGGCCGCCGCCCATGCCCGCGACGGTGGTCAACGCCCCGCCGGCTACACCGAAGAGGGCAAAAACGGCCGTGCTCGAGGTGACGCATTCGAAGCCGAGGGAAAGCCAGGTCATGGGCGCCTCCAGGGTCTGAACGACCGCCACCAACCTTGGGGCAATTGGCGCCCTCCTTCCAATCGATTCTTCGCTCGTTTTCCATAACATAAGGTGATGCTTGAACCGCTTCGCCACTTCCTCTGCGTCGCTGAGCTCGGCACGTTCACCGCCGCCGCAAGGCACCTTCACCTGACGCAGCCGGCCCTCACGGCTTCGATCCAGCGCCTCGAACGTTCGCTCGGTGGCGCGCTCTTCATCCGGGGTCGCCGCGGGGCCGAGCTCACGGCTGCAGGGCAATCGCTCGTCCCTCACGCGCGGGGCGCGCTCGTCGCGCTAAGGGAGGGAGAGCGCGCGGTGCGCGAGGTGTTCGGCGCTCAGCGTGGCGAGGTTTGCCTCGGTGCTGGTACGACGGCCATCACGTACGTCCTCCCGAGCGCCGTGGCCGCCTTTCGCAGGAAGCACCCGACCTTGGGGCTACAGCTCGTCGAGCGAGGGCAAGACGCGCTGAAGGCCGCCGTCCTCGACGGAGCGGTGGACATGGCGGTCGTCAGCGGGCCCTTGCCCGGCGGCGAGTTCCTTTGCGACGACGAGCTCGTCCTCGTTCATGCACCCGGCCTCGACGGTCGAGGCCTGCCGTTTCTGACGTTCCCCAAAGGAACGGCGACGCGGGCGCTCGTCGATCGGCACTTCCCCGAGGCCCGCATCGTGCTCGAGCTGTCGAGCGCGTCTGCCCTGAAAGGGCAGCTCCGCGCCGGCCTCGGCGTGTCGCTCCTCAGCCGGCGAATCGTCGAGACCGATCTGTCGCTGGGACGCCTCGTGCTCCTCCGCAAGAAGCCCGCTCCGATTCGACGTCAGCTCGTCCTCGTTCACCGCGGCCTCGAGCGCCTGTCGCCGGCGGCAAAGGCGCTGCGTGCGGTCTTGCTCGCGCGCGCCGGCGCCTGACGCACCGCGACAAAAGGAGGCCCCGAGCGAGGGCCAGCGGCGGCTCGCCCTCGCTTCATTGCGGTGGCGAAGACCCTGGTGTACGAGCTTCCGCCCCGCGCCCTAGCCCTCAAGCAGCATGCCTCCCGAGCACAAAACCAACGGAATCGCGGCGCCGCCGCCGCGCGCGCCCATCTCCTCTCGCTCCCTCTTGGACAGCCGCGCCGAGGCCGCCCTCCGGCCCCTCGACTTGGCGAGCCAGTTCGCCGGCGCTCGCTTCATGGTGCTCGGCGGGACGGGCTTTCTCGGCAAAGTCTTCTGGTCGATGCTCCTGGCTCGGTACCCGGAGGTCGGCAAGATCTACCTCCTCGTCCGGTCCTCCAAGGGCAAGACCAGCGAGGCGCGATTTTGGGAGAACGTGGCGACCTCGCCGGCGCTCGACCCGTTGCGTGACGCCCACGGTGACCGCTTTGAGGCGTTCCTCAAAGAGAAGGTCGTGCCCATCGACGGTGACACTGGCCGTCCGCTCTCGGGCATCGACGCCGATCTCTTGCGCGACCTTCACGGGACCATCGACGCGGTCGTCAACGTCGCCGGCGTCGTCGACTTCAGCCCGCCGCTCGACGAATCGCTCGATGCCAACGCCTTCGGTTGCCAGAACCTCGTGGCCATGGCGCGCGCGCTCGGTCCTGCGCGCGCGAGGCCCGGCGTGCCGCGGCGCCCCGTGCCGCTGATGCACACGAGCACCTGTTATGTGGCCGGCAAGCGCCCCGGCCCCATCGCCGAGGTGCACCCGAGCGAAGTCCCGTTTCCCCGCGCCGGTGAGCTCGGCGTTGAGCTGTGGGATCCCGATCGCGAGATCGCCGAGTGCCTCGACCTCATCGCGCAGGCGAAACATCGAGCCGACGACGCGTTCCGTCAGAGCGAGTTTGAAGAGCAAGCGCGGAAGAACCTGCTCGCGCGAAGCGAACCCACCGAAGGCGCCGCCTTCGCCGACGAGTTCAAGAAGGTGAAGCGAAGGTTCGTCGCCGACCGCCTCATCGAGTCCGGCACGGACCGAGCGACCCACTGGGGCTGGCCCAACATCTACACGTACACGAAGAGCATCGGTGAACAGGTCATCGCCCTCTCGGGGCTGCCCTTCACCATCGTGCGGCCGGCCTGCTGCGAGAGCACCGTCGCTTATCCGTTCCCCGGATGGAACGAGGGCATCAGCACCAGTGTGCCCATGATCTACCTGGCCATGAAGGGCCACATGATCCTGCCGCTGACGCACGTCCCGCTCGACTTCATTCCGAGCGACATGGTCTGCGCCGGCATGATCATGAGCCTCGGCGAGCTGCTCGATGGCACGCAGAAGCCCGTCTATCAATACGGTTCGTCGGACACCAACCCCTGCACCGCCGCGCGTTTCGGTGAGCTCGTCGGCCTCTACAAGCGCAAGCACTACCAAAAGGGCGGCGGCAAGAGCGCGCTCTTCGATCTCATCCAGGCCCACTACGAGCCCTACGACGTCTCGGCCACCGACTTCGAACGCATGAGCTCACCGGCCATCGCTCGCGGCCTTCGCGGTGTGGCCGGCCTCCTCAAGAAGACCGGCGCAGGCCCCCTCAAGGGCGTGGCGAAGACGCTCGAATCGGCCGCCGACAAGGAAGACAAGATCGGCAACATCTTGCGCCTCTACGCGCCCTTCACGGCGGAGCTGAAGGGGCCGTTCTCCTGCGCCGCGACGCGCGGCGCCTTCGCGCGCCTCACGGCCGCCGACAAGGAGAAGCTCCCGTGGGCGCCCGAGGCCATCGACTGGCTCGAGTGGATGCACAACGTCCACATGCCGGCGCTCGAGAAGTGGGTCTTCCCGGAGATGGACAAGAAGCTCAAGCGTGAGCTGAAGCCCCTCCGCGCCCACGAAACGCTCGTCACACTGCTCGACCAGATGGCCGAGCGGCACGAACTATCGGTCGCGCTTCAGCGGTTCCAAGGTGAGTCCTTCGCGCCGCTCACCTACGGGGAGTTCCGGCAACACGCGCATCGCCTCGCCGCGATGCTCGCCGACTTCGGCGTCAAGCGCGGCGACCGCGTCGTGCTCACAGCGAAAAACGACCCCGCGTGGCCCATCGCGTTTTTCGGCATCGTCGCCGCGGGCGCCACCGCCGTCCCCGTGGACGTGGCCCTCGAGATGGACGGGCTCGCGAACATCGTCAAAGACAGCTTGGCTCGCGTCATCCTCTCGGATCGCGCAGACGTGCTCGACGAAGGGGCCAAGAACGGTACGGGCCTCTTCGGTGGGACCGCCGTCTGGAACATTCGTGAAGTCATCGCTGAGGACGCGGACCCGCGCCCGCGGCCCAATGTCGAGGTCGAAGAGTCCGACGTCGCCAGCCTCATCTACACGAGCGGCACCACGGGCGTCCCCAAGGGCGTGAGGCTCTCGCACAAGAACTTCACGTCGCTCATCGCCTCGCTCGCGCCGATCTTCCCGCTCGGCCAGAGCGATCGCGTCCTCAGCGTCTTGCCGCTTCACCACACCTTCGAATTCACCTGCGGCCTCTTGTTGCCGCTCTCGCGCGGCGCCCGCATCGCGTACCTCGACGAGCTCAACGGCGAGCGCGTGTCGCTGGCGCTCAAGAAGGGGCGCATTACGGCCATGGTCGGCGTCCCCGCCTTGTGGCAACTGCTCGAGCGCCGGATCCTCGCGCAGGTGGAGGCGCGCGGCCCCATCGTCGAGACGGTCTTCCAGTGGGCCGGCGAACTGAATCGCACGCTCGGCGAGAAGGTTGGCCTCGACATCGGTCGCGTCCTTATGGCGCCCGTTCACTCGGAGCTCGGCGGTCACGTGAAGTACCTCATCTCCGGCGGAGCGGCGCTTCCCAGCGAGACGTACGATCTCTTCGCCGGCCTGGGCCTCCGCCTCACGGAAGGCTACGGCCTCACCGAGGCTTCACCTGTGCTCACCGTTGCGTCGGCGAAGGGTGCCCCACGCGCCGGCCACGTGGGCAAGCCGATCCCCGGCGTCGAGGTTCGCATCGACTCGCCCGACGAACGCGGCGTGGGCGAGATCGTGGCGCGCGGCCCCAACGTCATGCTCGGTTACACGAGCGAAGAGGCCACGCGAGGCGTCCTCACGGACGACGGCTGGCTCCACACCGGCGACCTCGGAAAGTTCGACAAGAAGGGGCGCCTCTCGATCGTCGGCCGCATCAAAGACGTCATCGTCACGACGACCGGCGAGAACGTCTATCCCGACGACGTTGAAGCGAAGCTCGGGTCGATCCCCCACGTGACCGAATACGCGGTGGTGGGCATCGAAGGGCAGGGCGGCAAAGAGCGCGTCGCGTGCCTCGCCGTGCCCGAGGCCGACGACGAGACGCCGCGCGGCGAGCGCATGGAGCGCGCGATGCGTTCGCTCCGAGAGAAGATCGGTGAGCTGCCCTACGGACAGCAGCCGACGCTGCTCCACCTCTACGATGCGCCCTTGCCGCGCACGGCGACGCGCAAAGTGAAGCGCACCGAGGTTCAGGCCATCTTGCGTCGCATGGTCATGGCGTCGACGCCGCCGCCGGCGGAGGGCGCGAAACACAGCGCCGTGGAGCACGCCATCGCGACCGTTTCGGGGCGACCCGTTACCACGGTCACCGCCCACGCTACGCTCCAGGGCGATCTCGGCTTTGACTCGCTCATGCTGACGGAGCTCCTCGAAGCGCTCGAAGCTCGCGGCGAGGCCATCGATCCGCACGCGCTTCAGCAATGCCGCACGGTGTCCGACGTCGAACGCCTCGCCGGCGATCGCGGTCGCGGCGCGGCGACCTCCGGTCGCGGCCTCTCGCGAACGAGCCGCATCGACAAGGGCGAGCCGGCACCGATGGTCCTCCCCAAGCCGGTGCAAGAGTTCGCCAAGACGGCCCTCGGCAAGGTCCAACACGCCTTCTACGACCAGGCGATGCAAGCGAAGGTCTACGGGCGCGCGTTCGTGCCGCACAACCGTCCGACCATCGTCGTCGCGAACCACGCGAGCCACCTCGACATGGGCCTCGTGAAATACGGCCTCGGCTCCTACGGCGAAGGCATCGTCTCGTTGGCCGCGCAGGACTACTTCTTCGAGAGCGGCATCAAACGCGCCTACTTCGAGAACTTCACGAACCTCGTCGCCTTCGACCGAAAGAGCAGCCTGCGCGCCTCGCTGCGGCAAGCCGCGGAGGTCATCGACGCCGGCAAGACGGTGCTCCTGTTCCCGGAAGGAACCCGCAACGCGTCGGGCGAGATCACCGAGTTCAAGGCCCTCGTGGGCTACCTCGCGCTCACGCACGGCATCGACATCCTCCCGGTGTACCTCGGCGGCACTGAAGCGGCGCTCCCCAAGGGCGCCATCGTTCCCGTGCGGCGAGATCTGCTCGTCCGCATCGGTCCGCCGCTCGCCGTCGCCGATCTCCGTCGCCTCACCGAGGGGCTTACGACGCAGGACGCGGCGCGTGAGGTAGCCAAGCTCGCGCATCGAGCGGTCGTCACGCTCAAGGCCGGCGATGTCCTCGACATCGCCCGCCTCAAGGACCTCGAGGGCGGTGACTCGCCGGACCACCCGCTCGTCACGGTCTTCCACGAGCTGGAGGAGAAGTTCGTCCCCAACCAGCTCGATCGAGCCGTGTCGTTTTACTTCGCGCTCGGCGGTGACGATCTCTCAAAGTGGACTGTTCGCGTCGACGCCCAGGCCTGCGAAATCCGTCTCGGCAAGCCCGACGGCGGCGTCGCCGACTGCGTCCTCAAGACCACGCCGGAGATCTTCACGCGCATCGTTCGTGAGTCATACGTGCCGGGCCCGGCGGAGTTCTTGTCGGGAGCGGTGAAGTCCAACGACGTCTCGCTCTTGTTCGCGTTCCAGAAGGCCTTCGCGCTCTAGGCGCGCACTGGGCCGCCGCGGAGCCCGACGCGGCCCTTTCGAAACTGGCCCGCGGAGGCAAAAGTTTGCGACGCTCTCCGCCATGAGCACCGTTCTCGTCACCGGATCGACGGCGGGCATTGGCCGCGAAACGGCGCTCACCTTGGCTCGGAAGGGCCATCGCGTCTTTGCCACGGGCCGGAGGCAGGACGCGCTCGACAAGCTGGCCGCCGAAGCCTCCGGCACCAAGCTCGAGACTGTGCTCCTCGACGTGACAAGCAGCGCGTCGATCGACGCGGCGCGAGAAGAGGTCGACCGACGCACCGATGGCTACGGCGTCGACGTGCTCATCAACAACGCCGGCTACGCGCTCATAGGTCCCGCCGACTCGCTGAGCGACGACGACCTGAGAAAGCAGTTCGACACGAACGTCTTCGGTCTCATGGCGGTGACGCGCGCGTTCGTGCCCGCCATGCGCGCCCGGCGGAGCGGCCGCGTCATCAACATCTCGAGCTTCGCGGGGCGCGTCACGTTCCCGATGATGGGCGCCTACCACGCGTCAAAGTACGCCCTCGAGGCGCTCTCCGACGCGCTCCGCAACGAGCTCGCCCTCTTCAACGTCTTCGTCGTCCTCGTCGAGCCGGGGTTCGTTCACACGGAGTTCACGGAGCGCGCCCTCGCGGACGTCAATCGCTTCGAGGGCGGGCCCTACGGCGGCGTCATTCGCACCGCCGACGAAGTGCGTCACCGCTTCGAGAGCACCGGCGTCGCGGCTTCGGTCATTGTGCGGGCCATCGAGCGTGCCATGCACGCGCGAAGCCCTGCGGCTCGGTACCTCGCGCCGCTCCGCATGCACCTGCTCCTCTTGACGTTCCGCATCTTGCCGACACGCATCACCGACGTGCTCCTCCGCTTCATCTTCGGAATCCGGGCCCGGGCGCTGTCCGCGGCGTGCTGAGGGGGCGTTTAAGTGCTTAGAATAAAAGCCTTGTTCGCGAAAGTGCGCGAGCTCTGAAATTTCCGCCTTTGTTAGTGCGAAAGATAGAAGATGTTTGCGGCGGTGATGGTCTAAGGTCCTCCTTTTTGTGCGCCCGTGCTCGCGCTGGCTTCGACATTGCCGCTCGGGCCGAAGGGCGCGGGCCTCGCCGACGAGTCGCGACCTTCGCCGTCTGGCCAGCCGGAAGACTTCGCGCCGCTGATTCGTGCCGTCGCCGCGGCGGTCCTGCGCGAACGACCGACCCACGCCGACGTCGACGACGCGGTCTCCGAGACGATGCGCCGCGCCATCGAGGGCCGCTCGAGGCTTCGCGAGGGCGAGCCGCTCCGCCCTTGGCTCTTGGGCATCGCGCGTCACGTGGCCCTCGACGTTCTCCGTCGCCGGGGTCGCGAGCGCCCGCTCGCCGTGCCGACGGCGAGCGATTCGTCCGGTGACGTGTCGGTGCTCGACACGGTCCCGGACTCGGCGCCCTCTCCCCACGAGCGCGTGGAGGAGGCCGATCGCGTCCACAAGGTCCGCCTCGCCATGCGCGATCTGCCTGAAGGCATGAAGGAGGCGCTCACGCTGTTCTACGTTGAGGGACTCGCGTACCAGGCCATCGCTGCAAAGATGGGCGTTCCCCTCGGCACCGTCGCCACGTGGATCGCCCGCGGCCGAAAGACGCTCTCGGAGAGACTTGATGAAGCAAAGCCCAAGCGAGGTGGGTCATGAGTGAACAGCTGCCGCTGGACCTTGTGATGTTCGAAGGTCACCTCACCGACGTGGGGATGGCGACCTTGGCCGACGGCGAGGAGGCTCTCTTGCCCGCCGACGTCGTCGAGCACGGGCGCTCTTGCGAGCGCTGCCGCGCGCTGGTTCAAGGCGAAGCGCTCTCGTCGCTCGCGCTGGGGGCGGAGGTGCGAGCGGCGAGCGTCGCCGCCGTGCCGGCGCGAGCTGCGGTGCCCGTGATGCCTCTCATGGTCGCGGCGCTCTTGGCGGTGGCGGGCTTCGCGACGAGCGCCCTCGAGTCGTCACTCTCGCTTTCCGAACGGCTCCGCGGAGCACGAGAGCTCTTCGTCCTCGTGGCGCGCGGCTTTCGCGCGCTCGTTCGCGCCGAGCTTCCACCGGCGCTCACCGTGAGCACCTCCCTGTTCCTCGTGCTGGTCGCGCTCGTCGTCATGCGCACAAGCCCGCTCCGTCGCGCGGGCGCTTGAATTGGTTTTTTGCTCCCCCGAGGAGCCTTCTGTCTTGGAAGTGTCCTGAAAGTGTCCTGAAAGGTCGAATCATGAAGCGGCAAACCCAATCTCTCCTCGCGATCTTGGCCCTGACCGCGCTCGCGGCGCCGGCCCTCGCCGACGTGAAGCGCGAGGGGGCGTGGCCCAAGGATGACAAGAAGGTGTCTCTCGACGTGACCGGCGTGACGCGCGCCGAGGCGGTGCGTCGCGTCTCCGATGCGGCGGGCTTCAGCGTGGTGGCCGAGGGCATTGGTGATGGAACGATCGACCTCCACGTAAAGGAGCAGCCGGCAGGTCGCGTCCTCGACTTGGTGCTCGATGATCGAAGCTACGTGGCGACGCGCGACGGGGACTTGGTCCGCGTTCGTCGCGCGGCGGAGCCGGTCGTGAAGGCGGACGTCGCGCCGTCCGCAGCGCCCGAGGACAAGGAGAAGGGCGACAAGGCTGAGAAGGTGAAGGAGGATAAGGTCGCCGAAAAGGCGAGCGACAAGCCGGCCGCCAAGGACGGCAAGAGCGAAGGCGGCGTCGTCTCCAAGCGCGGCGAAGATCGGACCTTCTTCGGCTCGAACGCGCGCATCGAAGCCAACGAGACGGTGCGCGACGTGACCGTGTTTGGGGGCAACGTTGACGTGTACGGCACGGTCACCGGTGACCTCTCGGTTTTTGGCGGCAACGTGTACGTGCGCTCCGGCGCGCGCGTGGCCGGTGACGCTTCGGTCATGGGCGGCAACCTCGATCTCGCCGACGGCGCGATCGTCGAGAAAGACATCTCCGTGCTGGGCGGTTCGGTGCATCGTTCGCCGGGCGCGAAGGTCGGTGGCAGCGTCCATGAGAACGCCAAGAAGGATCTCGACCTCCGCCTCGGAACGCACGGGGACGACACGAGCTTCTTGGGGCGCCTCGGGCATCGCCTCACCAACATGGCGATCCTCTTCGTCTTCGGAACCATCCTGCTCGCGCTCGCTTCGACGCGCATGGAGTCGATGAGCGTGGAGATCGCGGCGCGGCCCATGCGCACCTTCGCGCTCGGGGTCGTCAGCTTCTTCGGGGCCATCGTCGCGGCCGTCGTCCTCTGCGTGACCATCATCGGCATTCCCATCGCCGCCGTGGGGGCCTTGCTCGCGGTCTTCGGTGGCTACGCCGGCGCGGCCGCCGCGCTCACGACCTTCGGCGCGGCGATCCTGCGTCACCGAACGCCGAACCCGTACGCGCACCTCGCCTTCGGCTGCGTCGTGCTCTTCCTCGTAGGCCTCATCCCTGCGGTGGGTGGCTTCGTGACGGCGATCGTCGGCGCGCTGGGGCTCGGCGCGCTCCTCGCGACGCGCGGCGCGGGCCTCTTGGCGAAGCGCGACGCGGCCGGTGCGGGCCCGTACCGAACGGCCTGACGCTACGACGCTCGCGCCGCGCGCTGGCGTGTCTTCGCGGAGACGCCTGGGCCTTCGTTGATCCACCGTCGCGCAGTCGTCGTCGTGCACACGCCCGCAAAGTGCCGGCAAAACGCCGCTCTTCAGTGCGCATGCGTCTCCGCGGTGGGGCCCCCGACTTGCACCCACATCGCCTCGATGACGCGCGTACGGAGCCGAGCGGTCGCGTGGTGCCTCATGCCCGCCGCTGCGCTCACGCTCGCCGCGCTCGCCGCCGGCTGTTCGGACGAGGCAAGCGACGACCCTTCGGGCGCGGGTGGTGGAGCCACCACGCCTGGCACCGAGGGCGCGGTCGGCGGGGGGCCCGACGGCGGCGCGTACCCGCCGCTCCCTCCTTACGTCGTCGACAACACGCCGCTATCGCCCGACTACTCGATCTTCGATCACGGCAAGGAGTGTTTCGATCGCTTCCAAGTCGAGATCCCTGCCTTCGACTGCGACGGGCCCGACGCGAGTCGCCTCAAGATCTCCGTCGATGGCAGCGAGGTCACAGCCGTGACGCCCGCGAAGTGCGATACCCCGAGCCTCGTCGGCAACAAGTACGCGTGCGTTCCCGGCGCTCGCGTCACCAAGTTCGAAGAGGTCAACCGCTACGGGCACACCATCGCGACGGTGGCCGTTTGCCGGCGCTCGAGCGCGTCGCCCCTCGACAGCGGCGAGTTCGACAACATCGCCGTCTTGCAGTCGGATCTGCAGAACGGCGAGACGTGTTGGTTCCAGATCCGACAGGGCGCGGACTTCGTGGCGCGTAACATCCCTGCGCCCTATTCGAAAGGACGCGTGAAGGGGGACACGAACGACCGGCGAGCGAACGCCGTCTACGAATCGCCGGTGACCCTCACGACGGACCACAGCGAGTGTTACCGCTGCCACGACAGTCAGGTCTTCCTGCGTACGCCTTGGATCAGCGTGAAGAACCAAGCGCCCTCGAAGACGGGCAA